>NZ_JAKGAY010000042.1:0-24384 GCF_021532545.1 Halomonas sp. Cn5-12 | reverse complement strand
GCCTGGGCCGCTCCCCGTTCTTCAGCGAGGTCAGGCGCCAGAGCACCAGTCGCAGCAGGCCTTCGTGCACGACATCGATGTTGTCGTTGCGGCCAAGGCAGGTCAGCAGCCGCGACAGCGTGGCTTGCGACGGCCGGTCCTGGGCCAGGGGCGTCATCCCACGCGCGTCGCTGCAGGCCAACTGCCAGAGCGGGTCACGGCGCAGCGAGTCGGTATCGCTGAGATCGATCCAACCCATGGCACGCTGCAGCACCAGGGTACGCAGCTGACTGGCCAGTGAGTGGCGGATACGCAGCGGGTGACGCGGATCGACTAGGTTGTCTTCCAGCGCCTCAACCGCGCCGCTGTTGTCGAGGGCTTCACGCAGCAGCAAAGCGCCGCTGTCGCTGGTGGTGCGCTGGCCGCTCAACTCGACACGGACAGAGCTGTTGCACGAGGGCGTCCAGGTGGATAGGCTTTCACCCATAGCGGATGGCTCTCTTGGTTCAGGTTCTTGCCGGAACGTTCTGATTTCTCAAGAGAATACCATCCGCTATCTTCGTTTTCAGGTCGGCCTCATGAATAAGGCGGGATGATGGGGTTCCTCATGCGGAGACATAAATCAAGGGGTCAATTGTAGTGCTAATTATTATCATTTAGAATCTTCGACAGTCATTCAAGCGCTCATTTCCATCCACTCGTTTGCTTATATCCTAAGGTCACTCCCATGACGCAGCCGCCTACTCACGCTCTTTTGGTGAATCGTCCCGCCACCACCAACGGAGGGGTCTCATGCTAGGCGCTGCTCAACGAATGGGAGGAATGACCCCCGCGAAAGCTTGTCTGTTGCTGAGCCTGCCGATGGTCGTGCTGTTTTGGGTCGGCCTAGAGAGCCAAGGCGGTTTTGCGCTGGGCCTAGAGGCATTAGTGGCCCCTTCTTTCGAGAATGTCGACGAGCTTCTGCTCCATTACGCCTGGTGGCCGCGCCTCTCGATCGCGCTGTTGGCCGGGGGCGGTTTGGGGCTGGCGGGCGTGCTCATGCAGCAGGTGCTGCGCAACCCGTTGGCGTCACCCACCACGTTGGGGGTGGCATCGGGCGCTAATCTGGCGCTGATGACCGCTACCTTGCTGGCGCCAGGGCTGCTGGTGGTGGGGCGTGAGTGGGTCGCCTTGTCGGGTGGCGCGCTAGCGGTGGGGCTGGTGTTCCTGCTCTCCTGGCGGCGCGGTTTGGCCCCTGTTGTGGTGGTGTTGGCGGGCCTGGTCGTTAATTTATACCTGGGCGCACTCTCCACCGCGCTGTTGCTGTTTAACCACGAGGCGCTTTCCGGGCTGCTGATTTGGGGCGCGGGATCGCTGGCGCAAAACGGTTGGGACGGCGTGGCGACTCTCTGGCCGCGGCTGGCAATTAGCTGTGTCGCCGCTTGGTTTTTGCTGCGCCCTCTGGCGGTGCTGGAACTGGACGATGCCAGCGCCAAGAGCCTAGGGGTATCGCTGACTTACCTACGCTTTGCGGGCATGGGGCTGGCGGTGTTCATTACCGGCAGCATCGTCAGCGTGGTGGGGATCATCGGCTTCATTGGCTTGGCTGCACCCAACATCGTACGCATGGCGGGGGCGCGTCGATTGAGGTCGCGGCTGATATGGTCGACGCTATTGGGGGCGGTACTGCTGGCGACCACGGATCTGCTGCTGCAGCAGTTCGGGGGCATGGTGGCAGCCTTTATTCCCACCGGAGCGATTACCGGTGCCCTAGGGGCACCGCTGTTGATGTGGCTGATTCCGCGCTTGAAATTGCAAGGCGACCAACCGCCAAAAGGGGCGGGAGTGTTCGCCCATCGTCACCCGGCGCCTTCCCGCTTGGCCGCTGGTTTGCTCCTCGCGCTACTAGGCGCCACGCTGCTTGGTCTGCTCGTTGGCCAAGGTGTCGATGGCTGGTATTGGCTGTCGCCGGATAACTGGAACGTGATGCAGTGGCGCCTGCCGCGAGTGATGGCGGCCGCCGCCAGCGGGTTGATGCTGGCGATTGCCGGAACGATTCTTCAGCGCCTTTCGGCCAACCCCATGGCCAGCCCTGAAGTCTTAGGTATTAGCGGTGGTTGTGCCATTGCGCTGATTCTGGGGATTTTCCTGCTGCCCGCGCCGACCAACTTCACGTTGATCGGGGTCGGCACCCTGGGCGCTTTTGCGACGCTGTTGGTATTGGTGGGGATTAACCGTAAAAGCGGCTATCTCCCCGAGCGTTTGCTGCTCACCGGGGTGGCCGTCAGCGCTCTGTTTGATGCGGTGCGCAGCGTGATGCTGGCAGGCGGTGACCCGCGTGGCCAGCAGGTGATCGCCTGGCTGGCGGGCTCCACCTACTACGTGGATATCACCAACGCCGTGGTGGTCGGGGGCATTGCCGCCGTACTGGCGCTCGTCACGCTGCCTTTTACCCGCTGGCTGGATATCCTGCCACTGGGCGCAGCGACGGCCAAGGCGCTTGGCGTCACGCTCAACCGCGCGCGTTTAGCGCTGCTACTGCTCGTTGCACTGCTCACCGCTTGCGCCACCTTGGTGGTGGGGCCGTTATCGTTTATTGGTTTGTTAGCACCGCACATGGCCCGCTTGGTCGGCTTCTCGCGCGCGGGCCAGCATCTGTTAGGGGCGGCGTTGATCGGTATGCTGCTGATGGTGCTGGCGGACTGGGTCGGCCGTCAGATCATTTTCCCTTATGAGATACCGGCTGGCTTGGTCGCCTCCTTGATTGGCGGTGCTTATTTCATGTGGGGGCTGCGGCGGCTATGAGGTGTGTGGCGACCAAACCAAGTGAGCTTTGGGCGACAGCGAACCCTGCGGAGGCGCTGATAGCGCTGTACCGCCAGCCGCCGCTGGAGAACCTGAAAGCTCCAGCGTTTGGTCCGCCTGACGAACCGACGCTGGCAGCCTCTGCATTGCTGGATCGAGGCTTCTTGAGTGAGCAACTGGCGCGCTATGGCCGTAGCCACGGTGACCATGCTGACGGCAAAGCCATTGCGTCGATTTGGTCGAAATTTCACTTCAGCAGTGTCGCGATCCCGACGCTTGTGGCCAATCTGCTACTGGGCTACGAGTTGCCATTGGCTGGAGATGAGTTGCGGTTGGCGGTTGGCGATCAGGGCCAGACCGCGCGTATCTGGCTGCCCCATGGGGGCGTGCCATTGTCGTCCAGCGCACCCCAGGCGCGATTTTGTCGTTTATTCGATGACCATTGCGCGCCGCTGATCGAGCTGCTGGCGGTGATCTCGGGACTCTCTGCCAAAGTGTTCTGGAGCAACCTGGGGCACTACGTTGAATTTGTGGGCAAGGCCTGCTCGCGGCACCCGGAGTTTTCGGCTGCCGGTGACCCACTGTTGGATTATCTCGATACCAAGACGCTTCCCGATGGGCGGCGAAACCCTCTTTATCAGCCGGTGCGTTATCTGGAACTGGGGGGTGAGACACCGTCCAGGGTGAGACGACTCTGCTGTATCAAGTATCGGCTGCCCGGCGAGCCGCTTTGCGGCGGCTGCCCGCTCAAACCTGAGAACAAGCCGAGCAAGCAACGCCGTTAGGAGAGCATGGCCGATCGAGCGAAAGTAGTGGCCAAAGATGACCGATTTTCATTAGAAAAAATAATGCCTCATTAGCAGTATGATTTTTGGTAATCAGTACGCTCCGTTACTTTATTGCCAGTGAATCGCGGATACTGATAAAGAGGACGGGGTAATGTGGGAAAGCTACCTAACGGGGTTAGTGGTGTGTGGCGGCATCATCATGGCGATTGGGGCGCAGAACGCTTACGTGCTGGGGCTGGCCGTTCGCCGCGAATACCACTGGTGGTCGGCGGGGCTGTGCATGAGTGCGGATGTCGTGCTACTGACGGCCGGCATGTTTGGTGCCAGCGCATTTTTGCTCACCATGCCGAGCGCCATGGAAGCCATGCGCTGGGTGGGCGTGCTGTTCTTGAGTTGGCTGGCGGCACAAGCGCTATGGCGTGCAGTCAGCGGCCGTGAAGGCTTGAAAGTCAACGGCGTCAAAGCCCGCAGCCTGCGCAGTGTGCTGCTGGCGACACTAGCGGTGACGGTGCTCAACCCGCAGGTCTACCTCGATACGCTGCTGCTGATTCCCGCCATTGGTGCCCAGCAGGAGAGTGCTGGCGTGTTCGTCGCGGGGGCGTCGACAGCGTCGATTCTCTGGTTCAGCCTGTTGGCCTGGGGCGGGGCGGCGCTATCGCCATGGCTCTCCCGTCCCGGCGCATGGCGCACCATCGATGGGCTGATCGGCCTGATGATGGCGGCCATCGCAGTGCACCTTGCGTTCGACTCGGTACTGTTTTAAGCAACGTGTTTAAGCAACGTGCAAGAAACGCATCCTCCGGCTACGCCTGATCGAAGTAGCGCTGGACGATGGTCAGCACTTGTTCGATATCGTCGTCGCTAATGTCTCGATGCACGACCATGCGCGTAGCGTAAAGAAGTTCTATCAGCACGCCATTCGCCTTGAGCCACTTAGCCAACGGCGCGACATGCGCTGGGTCGATGCGCACGAATACCATATTGGTGGCCTGGGAGGTCACCTCGATGGCGGAAAAGGCTGCCAAACCTTCGGCCAAGCGTGCCGCACGACGGTGGTCGTGAGCCAAATCTGCCACGTGGTGATCCAGGGCGTGCTGGCAGGCGGCAGCGATGAGGCCTGCTTGGCGCATACCGCCACCCACGACCTTTCGCCAACGTCGAGCCCGGTCGATCAATGCCTGAGAGCCCACCAGTGCCGAGCCCATGGGCGTGCCTAACCCCTTCGAGAAGCATAGCGACACGCTGTCGAAAGGCTGACAAAGCTGTTTGAGAGAGGTGTCCGTGGCCACGGCGGCATTGAATAGCCGGGCACCGTCTAGGTGGGTAGCCAGGCCGTGTTCTCGGGCCAGCGCGGTGGCCTGCTGCACGTACTCGGCAGGCAGTACCTTGCCACCTATGGTGTTCTCCAGCGCCAAGAGCCGAGTACGGGCAAAGTGGAAGTCATCGGCCTTGACGGCGGCGGCGATTTTGTCGAGGGGCAGGCTGCCGTCTGGTGCGTTTTCGATCGGCTGGGGTTGAATGCTGCCCAATACCGCGGCACCGCCCCCTTCGTAGCGATAGGTGTGGGCGTTCTGGCCGACGATGTACTCATCACCCCGCTCGCAGTGGGCCATCAAAGCCACCAGGTTGCTCTGGGTGCCGCTGGGGAAAAGCAGCGCCGCTTCTTTACCCGCACGCTCGGCCAGCGTGGCTTGAAAGGCGTTCACCGTCGGGTCGTCGCCCCATACGTCGTCGCCCAGCGGGGCCGCCATCATGGCGTCTCGCATGGCGGCGGTAGGGCGTGTCACCGTATCGCTTCTTAAATCAATCTTCATGGAACGACTCCTGGTTGAGGCAGAGACAGGGCACGCTGCCAATCATCCACTATGGTTAATGGGTGCGACACCCAACGTTTATCTGCCCGGTCTGACCGTATGGCAATCCAGCATAGGCAATAAGATGGATCTTAAAAGTGGTTATCCGTTCTGGACGGTAAAAAATGGATTATTGACCCCTTTTCCGCAGCTTAACCAGGATTTGCAAGCGGAAACAGTGATTATTGGCGGCGGTATTACCGGTGCTTTGATCGCCGACGAGCTAAGCCGCCACGGCCATCGCGTCGTGGTGCTCGAGAGGCGTGATGTAGGATGGGGAAGCTCTGCGGCCAGTACCGCGCTACTGCAGTATGAAATCGACACCCATATGGTGCATTTGGCCGAGCAGTACGGTGAGGCCAATGCCGTGATGGCCTATCGAAGCTGCGCCGAGGCGATTGTCTCGCTAGAGCGCTTGGCTGCCGAGCTGGGTAATGTCGCTTTCAGTCGCCAGAAGAGCCTCTACTTCGCGAACCAAGAAGCGGATGTCGACGCGTTGAAGGCTGAGCTTGCGATGCGCAAGCGCTTCGGCTTCGATGTCGCTTGGCTGGAACAGCGTGCGATTGAGGCTGACTACGGCTTTTCAGCGCCAGGGGCGATCCTGTCCTCGTTGGCCGCCCGTATCGACCCATACCGCATGGCATATCACTTACTGGAAAACGTCGTCCGTCGGGGCAGCCAAGTGTTCGATCGCACCCAGGTGGAGCAGCTGATAACTGATGACGACGGCGTCAACGTTCGGCTTCGTAATGGGGCTACGCTGCGTTGCCAACAGGTCATTATCGCTTCTGGGTACGAAAGCCAAACGTGGTTGCCAGCGCCAGTGGCTGCCAATCGTAGTAGCTATGCGTTTGTGACCGACCCCTTGCCTCGCGAGGTATTGGGCAAGCTGGGACACACGTTGGTGTGGGAGTCCGCACGACCGTATCTCTACCTGCGTTCCACGCAAGAAGGGCGGTTATTGATCGGCGGAGAGGATGACGATGAAGACATTGCCGAGCGTCGGGACGCACGGGTGATGGAAAAAGCGCGAACGCTGGCGGCCAAGGTAGAAGCACTGTGGCCTGACCTTGAGATCAATCCGACGTTTTGCTGGGGTGGCACGTTCGCGGAAACCGACGACGGTTTGCCCTATTTCGGGCCTCACGAGGCGCTAGGTCCTCGAGTGCATTTCGCCATGGCCTACGGCGGTAACGGCATCACGTATAGCATGATAGGTGCCCAACTGCTGCGTGCACTGATCGAAGGTCGCGAGCACCCCCTTGGGGCGTTGTTCTCCTTTCAGCGAGAGCCTTCGATGGCGTCAACGCGCCGTTAATAAAACGCTACACTACGAGGGCTAACACACCCAGTTGCGTCAATCCTGTCGTTAAAATGACTGACCTGCCACATTGCCCGTGTGATGGCATTGTCTCGTTTGATGAATTAAGAGAGTGTCGACCATGAGTCCCGCTTTGTTCCTTCGTGCCCTGGAGCGCAATGATTTGCGCTTCGTCCATGAACTCAATAACAACCAGAGCATCATGTCGTACTGGTTCGAGGAGCCTTACGAATCTTTCGATGAACTCGAAGAGCTGTACAACAAGCATATACACGACAACGCCGAACGGCGTTTCGTAGCCGAAGACAGCGCCGGTAACGCGATTGGTTTGGTGGAACTGATCGAAATCGACTACATCCACCGCAGCGCCGAGTTTCAGATCATCATTACCCCAGAGCACCAGGGCAAAGGGTTCGCACGCTCACTGATTCGCCAAGCGCTGCACTACTCCTTCACGATTTTGAATCTGCACAAGGTCTACTTGATCGTAGCGGTACAGAACGTCAAAGCGATCCATCTCTACGAGGAGAGCGGGTTCATCGAAGAGGGCCACTTGGTACAGGAATTCTTCATCAACGGCCAATACCGTGACGTCAAACGTATGTATATCCTGCAGGAGACGTATCTGGCGCAGTTGGATCAGCAGCCCATTGAAGAGGGCGGTTGGGAGTCATGACACCCCACGTCTTGGTCGTTTGCCAAAGGCGCTGACCAAGACGTAGTCAGTGCCTTACTGCTGGCGCATATAGGCAGCGAGGGCGTCGAACGCGGCGCGTTGCTGCTGCGCGCGTTTTGCCCAGACTTCCATGACGTCGACTTCCATGGCCGCATTATGAGTAATGGCATCCTTCATGGCGAACACTCCTGGTGCAGAGGTAGAGGAATCGTTTTTGTTATACGCAGCTTGCTTTGTGCAGTGCAGTAAGATAGCTGTGATATGAATACTAGGCGCTTTTGCAGAGCGTTTCTAGTCCAAAAGATGTAAGTGATTTGCCATGTCGCGTAAGAAATAGCTTACAAAAAGGGGCGTCAATACGAAGATGCTTGTTAGATCATTGAATGGAAAAGGTTTTCATAATATAAAAAAGCCGACACGCTGTGTCGGCTTTGCAGGTTATCTTTTCGTCTAAGTAGGCAAATACAGGCGCATAAGCGCTGGCTATCCGTAAAAATCGGCGATGGCATCGTTGGCGGCGCGCAGCCAATACGCCTGACATTGCCAAAACGCTAGCACCTCATCGCTCACGGGTGTGATGACGCTCGAGTTGGTCATCGCAGGGTCCTCCTATAGGGCACCCTTTTCAGTGTAGACCCATTTATGCTGCGACGCAGCATGGTGTGCTACTCTCTGACTGCCCGGCAAAACTCATCGTCTCGGTCTAGGCTTGGTGGTGGACGTGCCATTTCCCCCGCGAAAGGAGTCGCAAATGAGCGCAAACGTTGCTGAGATCATCGTCGAAACCCTGCAAAGCGCCGGCGCCAAGCGCTGCTATGGTGTGGTGGGCGATACGTTGAACCACTTTACGGACGCCCTACGGCAAAGTGACATCCAGTGGGTGGGCGTTCGCCACGAGGAAGTCGGTGGTTTTGCCGCCGGTGGCGAAGCCTATATGACACAGGAGCTAGCGCTCTGCGCAGGCTCCTGTGGCCCTGGTAGCCTGCACTTCGTGAACGGTTTGTTCGATGCGCATCGCAATGGTTCACCTGTCGTGCTTATCGCCTAGCAAATCGCGCTAGGCGAAACGGGCAGTCAGTTCCCGCAGGAAGTCGATCAAAGCGCTATTTTCAAGCAGTACAGCGTGTTTTGCGAAACCGTCGTCTCCGCCGAGCAGGCGCGGCGCATGGCCGCGTTAGCCGCCCAAGCGGCGCTTGCCAGAGGTGGCGTTGCGGTCCTTATCGTGCCAGGTGATGTGATGATACAAACCCCGGAGAATCAGCTGGGCTATCGCACGCACCGGTTTAGCTACTCGGTACGCCCGACGGCAGAGACGCTAGTGCCCGCCGTCGAGCAGCTCAATAAAGGCGGCAACATCACTATTTTTGCAGGCGCTGGCTGCGACGATGCACGGGAGCAGGTGATCGCGCTTGCCGAAAAGCTGCAAGCACCGATTGCCTGGACATCCCGGGCAAAAGATTTCATGGAGCACGACAATCCCTATCACGTGGGAATGACGGGCGTTTATGGACTTGAAGGCGGCTACCATGCAGTGGCCGAGTGCGACACGCTGCTGCTACTCGGCTGTAATTTCGCGTTCACTCAGTTCTATCCGGAGCGCGCTACGATCATTCAGGTAGATCGAGATCCCGCACAAATTGGCAAGCGCTATCCGGTGGACGTGGGCATCGTCGGCAGTACGCGGGATACTTGCGAGGCGCTCGTTCAAGTCGTGAAGGAAAATACGCGCAGTCACTGGCTAGAGAAGTGCCGCAAGCGCTACGCCAAGTCGTTGGAAAAGTCTGCCCATGGAAGTCATGATAGCCAAGTGATCCACCCACAAGAGCTGACGTTGGCGATTGACCGTCACGCGGCAGAGAACGCACTGTTTACGGCAGACACTGGCAGTGTCAACGTATGGATGCTGCGCCATATTCACGCCTCCCAGCAGCGCCGCACCCTCGCGAGCTTGCAGCATGGCACCATGGCCAATGCGTATCCTCAGGCATTGGGTATTCAGCTCGCGCATCCCCACCGCCAAGTCATTGCCATGTGCGGGGATGGCGGGTTAACCATGCTGATGGGGGATTTATTGACCCTGGTACAGCAGCAAATTCCGCTAAAAATCGTGGTGTATAACAACAGTTCCTTGAGCTTTGTGGAGTTAGAACAAAAAGTAGAGGGAATGCTCGATGCCTACACCGAGCTCGAAAACCCCAACTTTGGCGAGGTTGCCGCTGCCATGGGATTATGGGGCCGCCGAGTCGAGCAAGAAGACGAGCTGGACGTCGCGATTAGCCAGTGGCTCGCCCAGCCGGGGCCTGCCTTGTTGGATGTGGTGGTGAATCCCATGGAGCTGGTGATGCCCCCCAAGGTCGAGGCCGGGCAGGTAGCCTCGACCGCCCTCTACTCCGCTAAAGCCGTGTTGAGCGGGCGCATGGATGAGGTCGTTCACTTAGTCAAAAGCAACTTCTTGAAACGCTAGTGGGTTATCGCATGCTATGTTGGCAGTGGCGCATGACACACTGACAATATCAAGAGCAATGCTATGACGCTAACGCCAGCTATTCATCACTATGACCGTTGGGTGAGTACCCCCAACGGTCGTTTATTTACGCGCACTTGGGAACCAGATCGAATACGATCAGAGGTTCCTATCCTACTGTTTCACGACTCTCTCGGGTGCGTGGATTTGTGGCGCAACTTCCCCGAAGCATTATGCGCAGCAACGCGGCAACGGGTCATTGCCTATGACCGGCTCGGCTTTGGCCGCTCCGATGCATCTTCAACACCATTGCCGCTCAGTTTTATCGACGATGAAGCGAGGGGCAACTTTGCGGCCATCTGTCATGCGCTACAGGTGACTCGCTTTATTGCGTTAGGCCATAGCGTGGGTGGCTGTATGGCCGTGCACTGCGCCGGATATTATTTTTCGCAGTGCCAGGGGCTCGTCACTATCGCCGCCCAAGCGTTCAATGAAAATCGCACGCGACAAGGGATCGAAGAGGCAAAAGCGACGTTTCAGACGCCGGAACAGTTCGCTAAGCTGGTCAAGTACCACGGCAACAAAGCCCGTTGGGTGTTCGATGCCTGGACGGATACTTGGCTAAGCCCCGAATTTGCGGCGTGGTCCCTCACTCCTGCGCTTGAACGTGTGCGGTGCCCTACGCTCGTGCTGCATGGCGAGAAGGATGAATACGGCTCTCACCGTCAGCCTGAACGCATTGCCCGCTACACCCAAGGCCCCGCCCACTGCGAAATGTTGCCCGGCATCGGTCATGTGCCACACCGGGAGGCCGAAGCCGTCGTGGTGGAGTTCATCCGTCAGTTTATTTTTCGCCTTGACGATTGACGACCCGATACCAAGCCCATGTAGGCACCACGTGAGACGTTCTATGCGTTTAAGAGTCTTATCCGATCTTCATTTAGAGCATTTTGATGGTCACCGCGAGCTGCCCCCTGCCGACGCGGATGTGGTGGTGCTGGCAGGGGATATTCATCGAAGAGCAGAAGGGCTGGCGTGGGCACGCCAGCAGTTTCCCGACCTGCCGATTCTTTACGTGCCGGGCAACCATGAGTTCTATGGCACCTGCATGCCGCTGCTGCGCCAAGAGTTAGCGCTGGAAGCCGCTCGGTATGATATCGAACTGCTGGATAATCGCTGCGTGACCCTAAGAGGCGTGCGCTTTTATGGCACCACGCTATGGACGGATTTCGCGCTTTATGCCGATGACCCCACACGCAACCCTGCCGATACCGAGTCTAAAGCGCTGCGTTACATGCCTGATTTTCGCATCATTACCACGGCCCCCGGCCAAGTGTTCACGCCTCAAGCCAGCCAATACATGCACCGGGAAGCACTGACGTGGCTGCAAGATGAACTCCAACAAGCTTTTGATGGCCCCCGCGTGGTGATTACACACCATGCGCCCTTACATCGCTGTATTCCAGAGCAGTACTTAGGCGATTCGTTGTCCCCAGCCTTTGCCTCCCACTTGCCGCACTTAATGGGCAAGATGGATCTCTGGATCCATGGTCACGTTCACGAGCCGGTGGATACGTGGTGCGATGGCACCCGCGTTATCGCCAACCCGGGCGGTTATCCAGAGGAGTTTTCGCCGCCGCTGTTTCGGCCTGATTGGGTGGTCACGGTAGGTGAATAAGGGCTGAAATGACGCGCTGCTCTATAACCTAGCTACACTCCTACTTGTGACGATGACAGTTGCTCATATAACCACAGGGAGTGAAAGGCCATGGAATTATTAGAAACGGTGCTAGGGCCACTTCGCGACGGCCTTTATGCCGTCATGATGCCCATCAGCAACTTTATCTGGAGCTATATCCTGGTATACCTGCTACTGGGAGCAGGCCTGCTGTTCACGATCATGACGCGCGGGATGCAGTTTCGCATGTTTCGGCACATGGCCCACGTGACCTTTACCGCGCGCGGAGCGGGAGATGGCATCAGTGGTTTTCAGGCATTCGCGACCTCCATGGCGGCGCGGGTCGGAACCGGTAATTTGGCGGGTGTCGCTCTGGCACTATGGATTGGCGGGCCGGGAGCGATTTTTTGGATGTGGGTGACGGCCCTGGCAGGGTTTGCGACCTCGTTTATCGAGTCGACGTTGGCGCAGGTGTACAAGCACCGCAACGAAGATGGCGTCTTTCGCGGCGGCCCTGCGTTCTATATCGAGCGCTGTCTGGGTTGGCGCTGGTTGGGGTCGCTGTTTGCGGTGTTCTTGATCATTGCCTACGGACTGGCATTCAATGCGGCGCAATCCAACACCATTGCCCAGGGCATGAGCGGTGCCTTTGGCATTCCTAACTGGCTGACCGGCGTGGTGATTGCGGCACTGGCAGGTGTCGTGATCTATGGCGGGTTAAAGTCGGTGGCACGCACGGCTGAGAAAATCGTACCGGTCATGGCCATTGCCTACCTGCTGGTGGCGCTATGGATTCTGTTTGCCAACCTCTCCGCCGTGCCCGACATGCTGTCATTGATCGTGATGAGTGCCTTTGGGTTAGGCCCGGCGGTCGGTGGCGCGGCGGGTTACGCCATCAAGGCCGCCATGGAAAACGGCATCAAGCGCGGCCTCTTTTCTAACGAGGCCGGTATGGGCTCGACCCCCAATGCGGCGGCCCAGGCCACTGTGAAGCATCCAGCAGCCCAGGGGTTAGTGCAATCCTTTGGGGTGTTTGTCGATACCATCGTGATTTGTAGCTGCACGGCGGTGGTGATTCTGCTTTCCGGTGTTTATGAACGGCTGCTATCCGAGTCGCCGGGGGAGAGCATCGAGGGCATCCAGCTTACCCAAGATGCCATGGTGGATCATCTAGGGGGCTTTGGTGAGATCTTTATTGCCATTGCCATACTGTTTTTTGCCTTTACCTCGATTTTGGCCAACTTCTCCTTCTCTTCGGTAAACATCGAATACCTGTTCCGCCGCCACGCCAAAAAAGCGGTGGGCGCATTCAAGATCGTTATCATCGCCATGGTGTTGCTGGGCTCTGTCGCTGAACTCAGCGTGGTCTGGGATTTTGCCGACCTCGCCATGGGCCTGATGGCCACGACCAACCTGTTTGCCATTCTACTGATGGCGCCGATTGCGGTCTCGGTGTTGAAGGATTACGAACGCCAGCGGCGACAGGGCATCGAGGAACCGCTGTTCGACCCCGCCATACTCAAAAATCCAGAGCTAGTGGATGAGGATGTGTGGCCGGTAAAAGATGAAAAGCCGGTCGACCGGTAAGCGCGTCAAGAGCGGCCTTCGAGCCGCTCTTGACGTGTTAGGGTTTAGCTAGCAGGTTTCTCTACCAACAGCCCACAAGAGGGCGCCGCCCAGCGGTTGTCGGCAGTAAAGACCACGTCGCACACCACGGGCGAATAGTCGCGGCGTACTTCTTCGTCGATGCGCTGACGCAGCGCGTCCTGTTTCGCCAGTGTCGCTTCGGGGAGGCCCTTGGGCAGCACCACATGGACGATGACGTAGAGCAGGCGGCCGGGGCGCACCATACGCACGCGCACTTCCAGGGTGTCGATATCGGCAAGGCCACGGGCAACGGCTTGGCGCACCGGTTCGGCGACGGCTTCTTCCGGAGTTTTGTTGAGCAGCTCTCTTAGCGCTTGCGATGCCATGCGCACGGGGACCCCCAGGCAGAGGACGACGACCGCAATGACCAAGACCGAATCGATGTAGGGAAGAACAGTCCGCCAGCCGAGACGATCAAACAGCATCACTAGGCAAAAAGCCGCCAGTACGGCCCCTGAAATCACGCTATTGACCAGCCAGTTTAGTTTGTCGGCGGCCACCAAGGGGCTACTGACATGGCGTTGACTACGCTGCATGACCCAGGCAGTGAGCGAGCAAGCGGCGGTCGCAAACAGCGCATACATTACCGCAAGCCCTGCAGAAATCTCCCGCCCACCCGTCAGCAAAGCGGCCACGGCATCTACCAGCGCGAAGATGGATACCCCCAAAATCAGCAAACCTTTGCATAGATTAACCAGCGACTCGAAGTAGCTGTAACCAAAGGGGTACGACTCGCTATCTGGGCGACTGGCCAGCTTGCTGACCTTGATGGTCACCAGCGCTACGCTAAAGTAGATAAGATTGAACAAGCCGTCCAATAGGATGGCTTGGGAGTTCGAGGCCAAGGTGGCCACAATACCGGCACAGCCAATCAGCAGTGCCATGAAGGCGGAAAAGGCCAAGGTACTGGATTCTGTCTTCACGAACGTATGGCTCCCATGCCTACCGAATCAAGAGGCTGGCAAGCATAGCAATATCACGATAGGGAATGTCAGTGATTTATGCCCCGCCATGAGCTTACCCCTGCACTGCACCCAAGGAGGGATGTGGAGATGAGCCATGTCAAAGACGTAACCTTCCATTTGTTAACGCACGAAGATGCGGTTGAGCTGCTGCAGTTCGAGCGCGCAGAGCGTGCGTGGTTCGAGCAGCATATCGAGGCCAGGCCCGAGTGCTTTTACACCTTACAAGGGGTGGCTAAACACATCATCGATTGTTTAGCACTCAATGCGCAGCGCAAGATGCATCCGCTCATCATTCGCCAGCGAGGTGTCATCGTGGGACGCGCTAACCTACGTAACATTGCCGATGATCATGCCTGGGTGGGATATCGGATTGCGCAGGGTGCCGGTGGTCGGGGGGTGGCGCAGAGCGCACTTAAACACCTGCTGACGGAGGCGCGTTGCGTGTACGGTGTTACGCAGTTGGAAGCCGTCGTGGCGGTGGACAACGCAGCTTCCCAACGTGTCCTGGCAAAAGGTGGATTTACCGCCCAGAAGCGATTGCCTGGCTACTCCAGGGTAAGTGGAGCGCCTAGAGATTGCTGGATATTCGAGTACTCACCTGCCTTGTCCCATGGTTTGGCAGCTAATAACACGTTGTACTAGCCTTGAATGACGTTTTCCGTTAACGCCAAACCAGGAGGTTGATGCGATGCCATTTCTGAATGCAGGGACCGAGCAGGGCACACCGGTCGAGATTTATTACGAGGTTCACGGGGCAGGTAAACCGGTCGTACTGATCCACGGTTGGCCATTGAGTGGGCGCTCCTGGGAGAAGCAGGTACCCGCGTTGGTGGAAGCAGGCTATAAAGTGGTGACCTATGACCGCCGTGGCTTTGGCCGCTCGACGCAAGCGGATGGTGGTTACGATTACGATACACTCGCCTCGGATCTCAAAAAGCTGCTGGACGTGCTGGATCTCAACGATGCGACCCTGGTGGGCTTTTCCATGGGGGGCGGCGAAGTCGCGCGCTATTTGTCGAGCTACGGCACCGAGCGTGTCAGTAAAGCGGTGCTGGCTGCGGCGGTGCCGCCTTATCTGTATAAAACCGACGATAACCCGGAAGGCGGGCTGGACGATGCCACCATCGACCAGTTCCTGCAGGGGGTGCAAGGCGACCGTATCGCGTTCTTGGACGATTTCACCAAGAATTTCTTTACCGCCAACGACAACAGCGACCTGATCAGCGAGCCGAACCGGCTTTACCACCGCGATATCGCGGCGTTCGCCTCGCCTAAGGCGACGTACGACTGTATCAAGGCGTTTAGCTACACCGATTTTCGCCAGGATTTACCCAAGATCGACATTCCGGCGCTGGTCTTACACGGGGATGCTGACGGCATCGTTCCATTTGAAGTGAGCGGCAAACGCGCCGCTGAGCTGCTACCCAACGCGTCGCTAGAGGTGATCGAGGGCGGCCCACACGGGCTGAACGCCACCCATCCCGAGGCATTCAACCAGGCGCTGATCCGGTTTTTGGATCAATAAAGAGCGTCCCTCTCAAACAGCCGCGCCGCCTGGAAAGGCGGCGCGGCTGTTTGCATGGCAGGGTGGCGCTGTAGAAGCATGCGTTTGGCTAGCCTTCCACCCACACCTCATCCCCCTTGAAAGCGACGCGCCAAGTGCGCAGCTTTACCTCATCTTCTTCCAGGCATTGGCCATCCTCTAGGCGGAAGTGCTGTTTGTAGAGTGGCGAGGCCACGACGGGACTGCCTTTGATATCGCCGACGATGCCACGGGCAATCACATGGGCCTTCGAGAAAGGGTCGAAGTGATCCAGGGCATAGAGCTCTTGGGAGTGGCCGGGCAGATAGAACAGCGCCACTTGGGCTGGGCCTGCCGATGTCGTCAGCCATGCGGCGACGCCGGAAAACGCCACGAGGTCTGCTTTGGTGCAGAGCGGTTGCCAAGTAGCGTTGCGGTTCGTTGTTTTGAGTGCGGTGGTGGTCATGGTCATCCTCGATTCGGTGGTCACTGGATTACGCAGGGCGGAGCTGGCCGCGCTCCGACGTCATGATGATGGAGGGATCGGGCCGCGTATCGTTGACGAAACTTCTAAAGCGCTTGAGCTTTTCAGGGTTGCTGATGGCGTTGGCCCACTCACACTGGTAGCTCTCCACCACGTGCTGCATTTGACGCTCCAGCTCGTCACCTAGGCCTAGGCTATCCTCCAGAATCACTTCTTTGAGGTAGTCGAGGCCACCTTCCAGGTTTTCCCGCCACACCGAGGTGCGCTGTAAGCGGTCGGCCGTACGCACGTAGAACATCAAAAAGCGGTCGATGGTGCGGTAGAGCTGCTCGTCATCCAAATCGGTGGCGAAGAGTTCCGCATGGCGCGGGCGCATGCCGCCGTTGCCGCACACGTAGAGGTTCCAGCCGTTTTCGGTGGCGATGATGCCGATGTCTTTGCTCTGCGCTTCGGCGCACTCCCGGGTACAGCCGGAAACGCCAAACTTGATCTTGTGCGGGGCACGCAGGCCCTTGTAGCGGTTCTCCAATTGAATCGCCATGCCCACGCTGTCCTGCACGCCGTAGCGACACCAGGTACTGCCGACGCAAGATTTCACGGTGCGCAGCGATTTGCCGTAAGCGTGGCCCGTCTCGAAGCCCGCCTCGATCAGTTCGCCCCAAATGGCCGGCAGGTCTTCCAGCCGCGCGCCGAACAGGTCGATGCGCTGCCCGCCGGTAATCTTGGTGTAGAGCTGATATTTCTGGGCCACCTGCCCGAGCACGACCAGTTTATCCGGGGTGATTTCACCGCCGGCAATGCGCGGCACCACCGAATAGGTGCCGTTTTTCTGCATATTGGCCATGAAGGTGTCGTTGGTATCCTGCAGCGGCACGTGGGCGGCATCGGTGATCGGCTCGTTGAAGCAGGAGGCGAGAATCGAGGCCACCGCCGGTTTGCAGATATCGCAGCCTAGTTGGTGCGTCTCGGCGTTGCCGTGCTTCTCCATCAGCTCGCTGAACGTCTTGATGCCTTCGACACGCACGATGTCGTAAAGCCCTTGGCGGGTATGGGCGAAGTGCTCGCAGATCGATGTATCCACCTCGACGCCGCGGGCCTCCAGTTCGTGGTCCACCACGCTTTTGAGCAGCGCCGCGCAGCCGCCGCAGCCGGTGCTGGCTTTGGTCGCGCCTTTGACGCTGCCAAGATCCGCCGCGCCCGCGTCGATGGCGCTGCAGATGCTGCCTTTGGTCACGTTGTGGCAAGAGCAAATCATCGCCGTGTCCGGCAGGGCATCCGGCCCCAGGGCTGGGGCGGCACCGCTTTGTTGCGGCAAAATGAGCGATGCGGGTTCCTTAGGCAGCTCGATACCGTTGGCGTAGTACTGCAGCAGCGTGTCATACACACTGTTATCGCCTACCAGCATGGCGCCCAGCAGCTTCTTACCGTCGCCCGTGACGACCAGTTTGCGGTAGACCTGGGTGAGCGGGTCGAGGTAGCGGAACATGCGGGCACCAGGGTTCTGGTTGCCGTGGGCATCGCCAATGGAGCCGACATCCACACCCAACAGCTTGAGTTTGGTGCTCATGTCGGCACCGCTAAAACGGTCATCGCCCCCCGTTAGCGTGGCGACGGCCGTTTTGGCCATTTGGTAACCAGGGGCGACGAGGCCGAAGATACTCTGATTCCATAGCGCTACCTCGCCAATGGCGAAGATGTTCGGGTCGCTGGTGCGGCACTGGTCGTCGATCACCACGCCGCCGCGTTCGCCGATGCTCAAACCGCACTCTCGGGCGAGGCTGTCTTGCGGGCGAATACCGGCGGAGAAGACGATCAGGTCGGTTTCCAGCACCTTGTCGTCTTGGAAAACCATGCGTAGGCGGCTGGTGTCGCCGGGTTCGATACGTTGAGTCGCACGCTCGGTGAGGACCTGAACGCCCAGGGCTTCAATTTTCTCTCTGAGCAGCTCGCCGCCTTCGCTATCCACCTGCATGGGCATCAAACGCGGGGCGAATTCCACCACGGCGGTGTCCAGGTTCAGTCCGCGCAGCGCGTTGGCGGCTTCCAGGCCGAGCAAGCCGCCACCGACCACCACGCCGTTGGTGGCGTTTTTGGCCGCTGCCTGAATGGCATCCAGATCATCCAGGGTGCGGTAGACCAAACAGCCGTCGCTGTCGTTGCCGGGAATGGGGGGCACAAAGGGGAAAGAGCCGGTGGCCAGCACGAGCTGGTCATAGGCGTAGTGGCCTTGTTCGGTCACCACCCGCTGCTGTTCGCGATCGATCGAGGTGACCGCTTCGCCGCTGCGTAGTCGAATGCCGTGGCTGCGGTAGTAATCGGCATCACACAGGGCCAGCGACTCTGCGTCGCGGCCGCTAAAGTACTCGGATAGATGCACCCGGTCGTAAGCGCGATGGCGCTCTTCGCCAAAGATAGTGACGTCAAACCCGGCCAGCGCGCCGCTTTCCACCAGCTGTTCGGCAAAATGGTGGCCGACCATGCCGTTACCTACAATGATCAGCGTTTGTTTGTTGGAAGACGTAGTGGGAGTAGACATTGTGTGATTCACCATAGCTAAGCCGCCTCACGGGGGAGAGATAAAGAGGGTGACGAGGTGTCGAGATGCGCATCGAGCGCCGTTTGGGCATCGGTGGCGCCAAACAGAAGCAGGTGGCGGCACGCGGTTAAATCGGTCGCGGCCAGCGCCTGCTCGAAGTACCAGGGGCCGTGGCGGGTATCGCCATACAGCACCGCGCCGACGAGGCGGCCTTGCTGGAGCAGTAAGCGGCAGTAGTCGCCGGTTTCTGGGTCTTGGTAGCGAAGTTCTTCGTGCTTGGCGGCGGCCTCGGTGGGGCCAAAGGCAAACAGGCTGACACCGCTGACCTTGAGTTTGGTGGCCGTGGGGGCTTCTTGATACGCCGCGGGCGTTTCACCACACAGCACGGCGGCCAGCACGTCCACCTGCCGCCAAATCGGTTCCACCAGCCCGTAAGTGTGCTGCTCGAACTGGCAGCATTCGCCTAGCGCATGGATGTGGGCGTCGGAAGTGGTCAGGTGGCCGTCCACGACGATGGCGCGATCGCAGACGAGTCCACTCTGCTGTCCTAGCTCCGCATTCGGGGTAATGCCCGCCGCCACGATGATGCTATCGGCAGGAAGCTTTCGGCCATCGCTCAGGGTGACCGACTGCACCTGTCCTCGACCGTTATCTTCCAAGGCGGCGAGCGATGCGCCGGTTTCAATGAGGATGCCGCGTTCGCGCAGCGTGGCTTCCAGCAACTGAGCGGCGGTGGTGTCTAGCTGACGGTTCATCAACCGATGACTGCGCTGCAAAACGCTGACGGTGAGCGCGCGTCCGCCCCGTTTGCGCAGCCCTTCGGCGGCTTCCAGCCCAAGCAAGCCGCCGCCAATCACCACGGCGTTGCCGCCTTGCCGAGCAATGGCTTCCAAGGCGCTGACGTCGCGCAGGTCGCGAAACGTGTGAACACCGTCGAGCGTGATGCCGGGCACCGCTGGCAGCGCGGGGCGCGAGCCAGTGGCCAAGACCAAGCGGTCATAGCGTAACGTGTTGCCGCGATGTGTGATGAGCAGGCGGCGTTCGCGGTCGATGGCGGTCACGCGGTCGCCAAGTATCAGCGTGACGTCGTTATCGGCGTACCAGGAGGCGTCTTGCAGAGTGAGCGCCTCGGGCGCCAGTTCGCCTGCCAATAAAGGGGAGAGCAAAATACGGTTATAGGCAGGCACCGGCTCCTCACCCACCACCGTAATGCGGTGGGGGCGCTGGGGATGTCGAACCAGCGCGTCGAGCAGTCGCTGGCTCGCCATGCCGTTACCGATGATGACGAGGTGGTCTGTCTGTGAGCACCGGGAAGCGATTTCCATGGGTAGCTCCTTTGGTTGAAGCATCATGTTCAGCAAATAAAAACGCCCCTGGCACAGCCCTCTCAAGAAGGGAGTGTCAGGGGCGTCGTTGCCCGTTGGCGTCGTCGATAACGCGCAGCAACCGCCGTTGGTTGCCGAACTGTCTTATCCTAGTGGTCAGCAAAAAGCCCGCCAGCTCTTGCCGCAGGTGGATTTAATTCAGCTTAATCAGCGTATTAAGCGTTTTTGAGGATTCGGTGGGCCGCGCATAGTTGAGTTGGCGTGCCCTACTTTGGTGCTTGAGCGACGATTCATGCACCCCCTTTAGCCGCTTATTCGACAAAGAGCATTCCTTTAGCGAGTAATGAAAATACAAGCATGTTTATAAGTTATTGTTTTTATAATATTTAATGGTTTTAAGGCCGAGTGGGCGCAGGGTTTGCATTTGTTCAAGTAACAAGGAACAACGGCTCAGTGCAGGGTCTTTGCTCATAACGATCACAACCATAAATTGCGTCGAACAATACCAACGGCAGCAAATCACTGATGAGTACGGCACCGGGTAAATGGTGCCCCTGAGACAACGGCGTCCAGGCAGGCTTCTTTTGAAGCTGGCTTGGGCGCTTTTTGCTTTTTAACGCGGGAGGAAACTGCCATGCCACAGGCCAATCGGCTCGCCCGAACCACCTGCCCCTACTGCGGCGTCGGCTGCGGCGTTACCGCCACGCTGGAGAACGGGCAGCTCATCGCCGTCGAAGGAGACCGCGAGCACCCAGCCAACTATGGCCGCCTGTGCGTGAAAGGCACCGCGCTGCACGAAACGCTAGGAGAGCAGGGGCGCTTGCTGAAGCCGCGCGTGGACGGCCAGGAGGTCTCTTGGGAGCAGGCGCTCACCACCACCGCCGAACACTTGCAAGCGCAGCGCAGCGCCCATGGCCCGCAGTCGGTGGCGGCGTATCTGTCTGGGCAACTCTTAACCGAAGATTATTACGTTGCCAACAAGCTGTTTAAAGGCTTCTTGGGCACTCCGCACCTGGATACCAACTCGCGGCTCTGCATGGCATCTGCCGTGGCGGGCTACAAGCGCGCCTTTGGAGCCGATGCGGTGCCTTGCAGCTATGAAGACCTAGAAGAGGCAGAGCTGGTGGTGCTGGTAGGGTCTAACCTTGCCTGGAATCACCCGGTGCTCTATCAGCGCTTGAAGGTTGCCAAAGAGCGCAACCCGCTGATGCGGGTCGTGGTGATTGACCCCCGAGTGACTGACACCTGTGAAATGGCCGATCTTTACCTGGGTATTCGTCCGGGTAGCGATGCGTATCTGTTCAACGGGCTGCTGGCGTGGATGGACGACCATAACCGATTGGATGGCGTGTACTTAGAACGCCACACCGAGGGGTTAGACGACGCGCTGGGCGCTGCCAAGCAGAGTGCAGGCAGCGTGGAAGCCGTTGCTCGCGAATGTGATGTGGATCCTGAACGCCTGGAAACCTTCTATTACTGGTTTGCCAGCCAGCTCCACGTGGTCACGCTCTACTCTCAGGGGGTGAATCAATCCTCCAGCGGTACCGACAAGTGCAACGCGATCATCAACTGCCATCTAGCGGGCGGGAAAATCGGCCTGCCGGGGGCGGGGCCGTTTTCGATCACTGGCCAGCCCAATGCCATGGGCGGGCGGGAAGTAGGCGGGTTGGCCAATCAGCTGGCGGCGCATATGGATTACCACACCCCGGGTGCGCGTGAGTTGGTTAGCCGCTTCTGGACTACCCAGCACTTAACGCCCGTACTACCGGACGCCCCGGGTTACAAGGCGGTGGAGCTCTTTGATGCCATCGAGCGTGGCGAGATTAGCGCCCTGTGGGTGATGGCCACCAATCCAGCAGTGAGTATGCCGGATGGGGAGAAAGTGCGCCGCGCGCTGGCAAAATGCCCGCTGGTGATCGTCTCGGAGTGCGTCGCCAATACCGACCTGCTGCCCTTTGCGGATATCGTGCTGCCCGCGTCGGGCTGGTCGGAGAAGGATGGCACGGTGACCAACTCGGAGCGGCGCATTTCCCGCCAGCGGGGGATGCTGCCTCCCCCCGGCGAGGCCAAGCACGACTGGTGGATACTCTGCGAAGTAGCAAAACGCTTAGGGTGGGGCGAAGCCTTCGATTACACCCAGCCATGGGAGATTTTCGATGAGCACGCGCGCCTTTCAGGCCATGAAAATAACGGCGATACCCAGCGGCTATTCGACATTTCAGGGCTGGCAGGCCTGGGCCAATCGGCTTATGATGCGCTCGCTCCGATCCAGTGGCCCGTGACTCAGCAGGCCCCCCGTGGAACGGCAAGGCTGTTCGAAGATGGCCGGTTTGCGACGCCTAACGGTCGCGCGAAACTGCTGCCGATTACGCCGCGACCGCCGGCGCAGCCACTGAGCTACGATTACCCGTTGCGCTTGAATACCGGGCGTATACGGGATCAGTGGCATACTATGACGCGTACCGCCCGTGCGCCGCGCTTGATGAACCACCGCGCCGAACCCTTCATCGAGCTGCACCCGGAGGATGCCGCCCAGGCGGGCTTAACGGATCAAAGCTTGGCCAAGTTGACCGCTGCCGCCGGGGAGTACCGTGGGCGGGTTCGGGTCTCCAACGCCCAACGCCGAGGCGAGGTGTTCGTGCCGATGCACTGGACCGACTGCTTTACCAAGCAGGGGCGCAGCGGCGCATTGATTCAGGGGTATACGGATCCACTGTCCGGACAGCCGGAAGCCAAACAGGGGGCGGTGGTGGTGAACCCGCTTCCCGCTGCTTGGCAGGCGACGCTTCTGCTCGCCAACGACGAGCTTGCCGAGCCACCGTCGCCTTGGTGTCGCAGCGATTACTGGGCGCGTATCCCGATGGCCAGCTGCACCCGTTGGCAGCTAGCGGATAGCCAGCCAGTTAAGGATTGGCTGGCACAGGTGGAAGCGTGGTGCGGCATGCCTGTCTCTTTGTGGTGTGACGACCCGGCAACGGGTAGGCTGCGCGCAGCGGGAGTAGTGAACGGGCGGCTGCGCTGGTGGTTGATGGTGGGGCCACCCGACGAACTGCCCGGGCTTGCCTGGCTTGAAGCGCGCTTCAATGACGCTACCCTGGAGACACAGCACCGTAGACGCCTGCTGGCCGGGTGCGATGATGGTGCTGTCGATACTGGCCCGGTGGTGTGCAGCTGCCACCAGGTTGGCCAAGCCAGCATTGTGAAAGCGATTCATGCGGGCGATACCAGCGTCGAAGCGTTAGGCGCACGACTGGCCTGCGGCACCCAGTGCGGCAGCTGCCTACCCGAACTAAAAGCGATACTTGAAGAGGAGCGGCCCCATGCGCGCGCTAAGCAAACAGCTAACACAGAAGTGGCCTGAAGCGCTGTGGCGCTTGGGTCAGCGGGCGTGGGCGCCTTTTAGTCGCGATACCGCCACGCGCTTGCGCTTGCCGTTAAGCGGTGAGTGCCACCCAGGCACCGTCTATTTGGTCGGCGCGGGCAGCGGCGATGTCGAGCTGCTGACGCTGAAAGCCGCACGGTTGCTGATGCAGGCAGACGCAGTAGTGTATGACCGCCTTGTCGGGGACGAGGTGTTAGGGCTCATTCCTCCGGGCACCGAGCGCTACTATGTTGGCAAAGCCAGCGGCCATCACAGCATGCCTCAGGCAGAAATTGGTGCGCTGATCGTCTCCCTGGCCCAGGCAGGCAAATCGGTAGTGCGCTTGAAGGGTGGCGACCCCGGCGTGTTTGGGCGCATGGGCGAAGAGTTAGCGGCTCTGGCAGAGGCCGAGCTGCCCGCAGAGATTGTGCCGGGTATTACCGCCGCCTCCGCCGCAGCGGCGGGAATGGGAATCCCGCTTACTGATCGCGGTCACGCCCAGCAGGTGCGTTTTATTACGGCTCAGCTATGCCGGGAAGGCGGTATGCCGGACTGGGCATCGCTGGCGCGTCAAGACGAGACCCTGGTGTTCTACATGGGGCTCTCCAAAGTGGCCGCCATTTGCCATGGCCTGCGCCAAGCGGGCCTGCCCGATACGTGGCCTATCATGCTGGTGGCCAACGCCAGCCAGCTCGAGCAGCAGTCCCTGGTGGGCACGCTAGCCGATATGCCCGAACGCCTTGCCGCTCAGCCGCTGCCATCACCCTGCCTCATTATGGTGGGGAGTGTGGTGAGCATGGTGGCCCACAGCCCCGCCGCTCGACTCTGTCAAACGCAGTGCTGGCAGCAGCATTGATAGCCGAGTCGTGTTCTTTTACCAAACAGCGCGTAAAGCATCGCCCAGTCGGGCGGTGATACAAGCGCGCACCGCGTAGCGGTGCCAAATTGACTTCGCCTCATTACCCTGATATTTATACAGCATGACAAAGCGTGCCTACAAA
>NZ_JAKGAY010000041.1:0-24491 GCF_021532545.1 Halomonas sp. Cn5-12 | reverse complement strand
TCACGGCTTGGAGAGTAGAATTGCTCATGGCGTATCCGTCCTATGTTGGTTGTGATCTGGCGAGATCAATCAACAGGATACGCCACCCTCTCTACTGCCCTCCATACACAAGAACTGAGCTTAACTCGCGACTAGCCCGATGACATACATTAAGCCATACCAGTGGATCTGAAGAGGGCCTATGGCGATGGCGATCGGATCAATTTGAGGGTATTGCAACATATACATTCCTTAACTTAGCGTTACAGATGGAGTCATTAATAAAAAAATAATGCGTTTTCATAACCGTTTTATCGTTTCCACTTCTCGACTTCTTGGATGACTCGCTCAACATCTTCAGACGTTATGTAACCTGTATGTTTGTAACGAATAGTGCCTTCGGTATCGACCAGATAGCTTTCTGGGGCGCCATACACACCTAGCTCAAAACCTAGGTTACCCTCTGGATCAAAGATGTTGACTTCAAAAGGGTTCCCGAACTCGTCAAGAAACTCGAGTCCCTTTGCCTGGGTATCCTTGTAGTTGATGCCAACCAAGCGGACGCCTCGCGCGGCTAAGTCCAATAACTGCGGCATTTCATGCTTGCAAGTGGGGCACCACTCTCCCCAAACATTGACCAATGTCACCTTATCTTTAAAAAGAGATTCATCAACGACCCTTGAGGGGTCTTCCAGCGTCGTCAGGTTGAAGGCCGGAAACGGCTGAGCTAACAAGGGGGAATCTCTGGCGCTAGGATCCATTGATAAGCCCTGATAAAAGAAAAAGCTCAAACCAAAAAAGCCCAATAGGGGTAAAAATAGCAATGTCCGAGATTTCACGTATACGTCTCACAGGTAGTAGCGGGTAAGTGCCTGCTGAGCATTGTTAGTGCTTACGGAAGTTGATTTGGAGCACTAGGTTGCATCGGTCATGGCTTCCGAGCCCATAGGCGTTTCGCCAGCAGCGGCAGCAATGTGATGCCACTGATGAGGACCAGCGCGATCGTGAGACCACGGGAGTCGGCGGTAATTAGCACTTCGCCGAACTTGACGATCAGATACGCCGTGGGGATTACGCCGGCCAATGTGGCGATCAAAAAGCGCCAGAAGGACAGGGGTGTAATACCTGCCGCGTAGCTGATGGCATCAAACGAAATGAAGGGCACCAATCGGGATGCAAAAACGATGAGCATCAAGCCGGTTTGAGAGCGTTCCTTCCCCAGCCAGTTAAGGATGGGACGCGTACGCGACCAGCGTTGCATTACCTCATAGCCGAACAAACGAGCAATGCAGAAAGCGAGCAGAGCGCCGGCTTCGGCACCGATAACGACATAGGCCGTTCCCCAAACTGGGCCGTAGATCGCACCGGCCACCATGGCAATCGGACCACTGGGGATCGGGCTCATGACAATGGCCGTAATCATCATAAAGATGATGGCCAATGGCCCCCAGACGCCCAACCCATCAACCCATTCACGCAAGGCCTGCTTATCGGTCAAGACCGACAAGGCGCCGGTCTCCATCAGGATCCAATAGAGGGACGCCAAGCCCATCAGTAGAGAGAGCCCCAAAAAGAGCTTTTGCTTTACACTAAGCTTGGTTGCCATGTCCATCTCAGTTGTGGGGAGCAGGGAGACATGTCATCTCAGCCCTGTACCGTGATGGAGTATCATTCAACACCCAATATTTCGCGAAGCTGGTCGGTCGACACTGCACCATTGATACGCTGTACTTTCCCGGCTTCATCACGGTAGTAGCTGGTCGGCGTCCCTGTAGCACCGGCCTCGCGCATGATCTGGGCATGCTTTCTGAGCAGCGCTTGGCTCTCCTCCGACGGCTCCACCGGCCTTATGCCGCCATTGCGAAATTCCAATTCATGAGTTTCGAGAGCGCTAACCGGATCGTGGAATTCAAGGATTGCAGCAGCTTTGCGAAGGCTGTCCTCTGATAGCACGCCGACCAGCACGTGGCGAAGCTGTAGCACGCCTTGCTCGATTAGCGGACGTGAATTCTTCCAGAGTGCGTTGCAGTAGGGGCAGTTGGGGTCTGTTAGTGTGTAAACAATATGCGATGCATCATCATTCCCCTCCGAGATAAAACGTGTGTTTTCAAACGCACTCCAGGTAGCTTCCCGCATGGGTTCCAGCACCAGAGCCTGAAGCTGGCTTTCCATGACGGCATTGCCCTGGGGGTCGATTAACGTACCAATGACGGCATAGTCGGAAGAGGAAGAAATATAAGCCGCCATAGGCTCATTATCATAAGACAAGGCATAGCCTTGGAGGTCGTCAGGCGCTTCGAAGATGCCATGGAATGTGAACCCTTGATCCACCAACACGGTAATCGTCTTGGGCAAGGGAGACTCAGTATTAGCGGCAATGCCGGCCTGATGACTCTCATTGGCATCGGTTCCTGCTTCCTGCGCCAACGCAGGCAACGTAATAAGACCTAACAGACCTGCAGCGGCTAGGTAATAAGTAGAATGT
The DNA here is from genome assembly GCF_021532545.1 of Halomonas sp. Cn5-12. NCBI lineage: Bacteria > Pseudomonadati > Pseudomonadota > Gammaproteobacteria > Oceanospirillales > Halomonadaceae > Halomonas > Halomonas sp. Cn5-12. The sequence goes on along the minus strand of NZ_JAKGAY010000041.1, from coordinate 22,027 downwards.
AGGATATGCCTCATGAATGCTCTCTTTATCAATTACTGTTTTTCCAAGGGATTAGGTCGATCACATTTACTGGCTGGTTTTAGTGCTTCTTATTAAAAAAACAGGTACTTGATAAGCGCAGCAACACCAAGCCCCAGTGCAATAATCAACAAGATCGCTATTAGGCCCATCCCCGCCATACCCCACATGCAACTATCACTTCCCATCATTTTGAATTCCTCTTTAACACTACGGTGTTTGGTTTAGGCGCGATGAACAGCCTCGTTTGGACGTGGTGTGGCATTGCCGGGATCTGGCGTGAAACGGCGTAGCCGCAACGAGTTAGTCAGTACAAAGACACTGGAAACACTCATGGCAGCCGCCGCCAGCATGGGGCTGAGCAATACGCCGATGAACGGATAGAGCACGCCCGCCGCCACGGGGATCAACGCTACGTTGTAGCCATAGGCCCAAACGAAATTGCCGATAATGGTCCGGTGGGTACGCTTGGAGAGCGCCGTGGCATTGACGATGCCTCGCAAATCGCCACTCATCAGCACCACATCGCCGGACTCGATGGCAATATCGGTGCCAGTGCCGATCGCAATGCCCACGTCGGCCTGGGCCAAAGCGGGTGCATCGTTGATCCCGTCCCCCACAAAAGCGACACGCTTGCCCTCCGCCTGGAGACGCCGGATCTCTGCCGCTTTCTGGTCGGGCAGCACCTCAGCGAGAACCTGCTGGATGCCAACCTGTCGGGCGATAGCATCGGCAGTGGCACGGTTATCGCCGGTGAGCATGGCCACTTCCAGCCCTTGCGCTTTGAGTGCTGCGATAGCGTCGGCAGAGCCCTCCTTGAGGGGATCCGCCACCGCGATGACTGCAGCAAGCTGACCGTCTACCGCGGCATAGAGCGGGCTCTTGGCGTTCTCGGCAAACACCTTGGCGCGTGTTTCTGCCTGGCCGAGCTCGATTTCCAGCCGATGCATGTAACGATCAGCTCCCACATGTACCAAGTGGCCGTCGACCTCGGCTTCAATGCCGTAGCCTGGCTCGGCACTAAAGCGACTGACCGAGGGTAATTCCAGCCCACGGGCCTTGGCGCCCTGTACAATAGCTTCGGCGATGGGGTGCTCGCTTTGAGCTTCCACTGCCGCGACCAGTCGCAGCACGTCGTTTTCATGACCGTTAATTGCTTCGAAGTCGGTCAGTTCGGGGCGCCCCTGGGTCAAAGTGCCGGTCTTGTCCAGCACCACCGTATTCATCTTGGCCAGCGTCTCAAGCGCCGCCCCTTTGCGAAATAGCACTCCCATCTCGGCCCCTTTCCCGGTACTGACCATGATGGCCGTTGGGGTAGCCAGGCCCATCGCACATGGGCAGGCAATTAGCAGTACACTAACGGTAGTGACGAAGGCAAAGGACAAAGACGGCGACGGTCCGAAAGCGAACCAGAGTGCAAAGGTAATCGCGGCGATAGCGATGACCACGGGAACAAATACACCAGCAACCTTGTCGGCCAACTGCTGGATGGGGGGCTTCTCCGCCTGGGCCGTTTCCACCATTTTGACGATCTGCGACAGCACGGTGTCGGCACCGACTCGCGTGGCCCGAAAGGTAAGTGCACCGTTCTTGTTGATGGTGCCACCGACGACTTCGGAATCCCTCTGTTTGACGACCGGCACTGGCTCACCGCTGATCATCGACTCATCAACGTAGGAGTGACCCTCCTCAACGATGCCATCGACTGGAACACGCTCCCCTGGGCGAACCAAAATACGATCGCCCGTGACGACGGCGTCGATAGGCAGCTCGACGGTTTCATCCTCACGGATGACGCGGGCAGTTTTCGCCTGTAATTGCAGAAGCTTCTTGATAGCTTCGGAGGTGCGGCCCTTGGCAATGTGTTCAAAATAGCGACCGAGCAGAATTAACGTCACGATCACCGCCGCCGCTTCGAAATAGCTCACGGCGGTTCCGACGGGGAAGAGCGCGGGCACCAGCAGGGCGGCGACCGAATAGAAATAGGCAGCGCTCGATCCGATCATAACGAGGCTGTTCATGCCCGGATTAAAATGCCGGAGTTCGGCGAAGCCGACGCGATAGAAGCGTGCACCAGCATAGAACTGCACCGGTGTGGCCAATAACCACTCAACGCCCATCCAGCCGCGATGCGGCATTAGACTCGTCAAAAGCGTGTCAAAGGCGGGAATCATTTTCCCCATGGCGATGATGACCACCGGAATCGTAAATATTGCCGCGAGCACGACTCGGCGGCGAAGCTCGGCTCTCTCCCGGTCCTCGCTGTCCGTTGGTGGCGGCGTATCGGTATCCTGTGGTTCATAGCCTGCTTCGCGGATGGCATGCTGAATACGCGGTAACGAAACGGCTCCCGGCAGGAAACGAACGAAGGCTTTTTGGGTGGCGAGGTTGACACTTACTTCCACCATGCCGGGCAGCTTCGTTAGCGTTCGCTCTATCCGAGAGACACACGATCCGCAACTCATGCCGGTGATGGGAATGTCGAGACTTTCCACCACCGGCTGATAGCCCGCCGTTTCAATGGCGTTGAGTAGGCTAGTGGTCGCGGTACCTGCTTCGACCTGGATAGCCGCCTTCTGTGCGGCGAGGTTCACTTGAGCGTTGATCACGCCTGGCTGCTGGCTGAGTGCGCGCTCCACACGCCCAACACAGGAAGCACAGGACATACCACGAATCTCGATATCGACGTATTGCGCCATAATGACGATCTCCCTGTTAATTTATCGACGACCCGGTAGGCAAACTTGATTCCCATGTTCGCTATCGAGAAAATGCCCGATCATTCAGTCTGCTCAGCGATAGCTTCAACAATCGGGCAGCCTTCCTGCATAGGCCCTTCGCCTGCACACTCACTCAATGTTTTCGATAATACGGCTTCAATCCGCGTGAGGTGCTTGATCTGCTCGCGCACCTTGTGCAGCTTCTCCCCGGCGATGCGTTTAGCTTGCGCCCGGTCGCCATTAGCATCCTGAAGCATTAGCAGCTCCCGAATCTCTTGCAGCGTGAAGCCCCACTGCTTGGCATGGACGATAAACTGCAACCGATCCACAGCTTCCAGTGGGTAACGCCGATAGTTGGCATCGGTCCTCCTCGGAGGAGGCATAAGTCTCTCTTTTTCGTAGAATCGAATCGCCTGGCTAGCGACCCCGCTTCGTTCGGCAAGCTCGCCGATACTTAGTGTTTGCATAGCGTTACCTCACGACATTATTAATCCAAGCTTCTGGCAGCCTGACTCAACGAATCTACCGGTCGGGGCTCCTATTGCTCCGGTTGGCGCACGACCCTAAGGTAGGGCGTCTTGGTGTTCCAGCCTTCGGGAAAGTGTTGCCTAGCGTCATCATTCGATAGCGATGGCGAGATGATGACATCGTCACCATTTTGCCAGTCAACGGGGGTGGCCACTTTGTGCTTGTCAGTTAGCTGAAGCGAATCGAGAACCCGCAGTATCTCGTCGACATTACGTCCTGTGCTGGGTGGATACGTCAAAGTGAGACGAATTTTCTTGTCAGAATCGATGATGAAGACCGTACGCACCGTCAGTTTGGGGTCGGCTTTGGGATGGATCATTCCATAAAGCTTCGCTACCACCTGATCTTCGTCAGCCAGCAAGGGGTAGTTCAGGGCCGTGCCCTGAGTCTGTTCAATATCCCCCGCCCAGTCGTGGTGAGAGCTGAGGGGATCCACCGAAACCCCAACCAGTTTGGCACCCCGCTGGGTGAATTCGTTCTTTCGCTTGGCAAACGCGCCCAGTTCTGTGGTGCATACTGGCGTAAAATCAGCGGGGTGCGAGAACAGCACCGCCCAGCTGTCGTCAAGCCATTGGTGAAAGTTGACCGTGCCTTGCGTGGATTCGATCGTGAAGTTTGGTGCTGTCTCGCCCAGTTGTAGCGCCATGGAAATGTCCTCATGTCATTCATTGAGTAGCCACCATAACTTTGAAGTCAACTTTAAGGTCAAGCTTGATGTGTAATATTTGCAATTCGATAGGAGACAAATAATTTGTCAATAAAGGTTGACCTTAAAGCAGCTGTAAGCCTTAAAATTCTTACGGCGTTAAAATGGATATGATAGGAGGTAGCACCATGGGATTGGTATCAATACCCTTGTTGGCCGTCTCCATAACTTAAGTTGCGATAACACATTGGAATCTCTCTCTTCCATCGGCTTGGTCGGCGCCTTTATCGGCGGATTGGTCTCCTTCTTCTCGCCCTGCACGCTGCCCCTGTTACCGGCCTACCTGTCGGTGGTCACAGGCGGTAGTGCCGGTAAAGCCGACAGGCGGTTAGAGGCATTGACCCTCAGTGCCTTCTTCGTCTTCGGCTTCAGCATCGTGTTCATCCTACTCGGGCTCGGCGCCAGTAGTATCGGGCAACTGATGCGAGGGTATCGCCAAGAATTCAACTGGGTTGCCGGCTCGGCGGTGATCGTGCTGGGCCTCTTCATGACCGGCGTGTTCCGATTGCCGCTTTTCCAGCGTACCTTTCAGTTCACCCCCAATGTCCAGGGTGGCTCTCCGCTTTCGGCTACTGTGTTCGGGGTATCTTTTGCCATCGGCTGGACGCCCTGTATCGGCCCCATCCTGGGCGCCATCTTGATGGCCACGTCCAATGCTGCTAGTGCCCAGGCTGGAATGATATATCTCAGTGCCTACTCGGCAGGACTGGCGCTACCTTTTCTTGCCAGCACTTTACTGATTAACCGATTCGCTCTGCATCGGCAAAGCCTAGGAAGGTGGAGCGCCTATGCTCGCCCCGTGGCGGGCACGGTTGTGATCCTGATGGGCATCGCCATCGTCTCGGGTACCATGACGCGGCTTTCCAGTATCATGGTCGACCTTTTTCCCTCCCTGGCGACCCTGGGGTAGCCAGGCCGTCAGAGAAGTAGAGATTAATTTTCATACTGACTCCTTAGGAAGCTTATTAGGCTGAGCTAGTCTCCTAAAAGGAGATTATTTTTATAAAGCTTAGAACTTGATTCCTCTCATTATTAATTTAGTTTTCTCACCTACTTACTTTAATTAGGGGCTTCGTGGCGAGCTAACTTCCAGGCGCAGCGAATGCTGCAGTATTTTTTGAAAAAAACATTTATTATAGTAGGCCTTCCTGAATCCTAGCTGAATAATAAAAATCATGGCAAGTAACGCACAGCTACCTGGTTTATCTTTATATTTCGTGAGTAGTTACCTGATTACCTTTCCTTGATTTTTCTTTTAGGTTGTTCTAGCTTTATTATGCCAAGCAAGAGCTATGGTGAATAAAATCTGATTTAATAAATGGAGAATCGAGATGAATTTTGGAAAATATGAGAATTGCATTGAAGCTTGTCACGTATGTGCAGCGTATTGTGACAAGTGTGCAACTGAGTGCCTAAAAGAAGACGACGTAAAAATGATGGCGGAATGTATTCGCCTTAAAATGCAATGTGCTCAAATTTGCCGGTTAGCCGCTTCATTCATGGCACAAGAAAGCGAGTTTGCGCACGAGATCTGCCGTCTATGTGCCGACATTTGTAAAAAGTGTGGTGATGAGTGTGCAAAACATGATGCAACCCATTGTCAAGAGTGTGCTCAAGCTTGTCATCGCTGCGCTGAAGAATGTGCCGCAATGGCCAGCTAAGCTTCAAACCAGCCGGGGCAAGCGCTCCGGCTCGACGTGAACTTCTATGGAGAAATTCATTTGCTTTAACTCAGGCTTTCAAATTATTGAGGTAATTATTTTGAAATAAACTCTAGTAGAAGCAAGCCTACTGCGAGCCTCTTTTAAGGAAGCACTGCATAAATACGACCGTTGCTGCCTAAGTGCCACCGGCAGGGCAAAATACAGTTTTCCACTACCCGCCAGAGTTCTCGATGAAACAGATCTCGTTTGCTCAGGCTGAGCACCAGAACAATAAGAAGGTCACCCGCCGGGAAGTGTTCCCGACGCGACTGATCTTTCTTATTCAGTTTAGTGACAGTGGTATTGTGGGTCGCCTGTTCGATCAGGCCCCACATGAAGTGACGAAGAACCATAAAAAAGCTTGGGCATACGCCCAAGCAATCGATCAAAACAGCTTCTCTGCTATGCTACTAACTCACCCTAGAAACTATACTGGGCAGCCACCATCATACGGCTCGCATCTTCTTCACGGCCATCGGCCAACTCCGTTTCGAAATAGCCGTACTCAATTCCGTACATCAAGCGTTCGTTGGGAGTCCACATCAGATTAAGAAATGTATTCTTGTTCTTTCTACCTGCATTCCCACCTACGGTAGGGTCGCCCAATTTGACATCGGTATAGCCATGGGACGCGTTCAGTGAATAGTGTGGTGATATTTGATAAGAAAGACCAAGGGCTCCGCTATCGCCAGATAGCGTTTGCAGCTTACCGTTGGTATCGACGTAGGCATCGGCACCGTTGAAGTAATCGCCAGACAGATAGAGGTAACTGTTCGCCCCCTCGCTGGCGTTCACGATCGCTCTCAAGGTCACCGGTCCGGCATGGTAGGCACCTGCGGCGAAGGCCCCATAGCCCATTTCCGTATCCTTCTCGCTGCCGGTATCGTACTTCAGCTGCCGGGCGATGCCGGCGATTGAGTAGGAAAAGTCACCCATACTATCTTCATAGCGCAGGCTCAACGCGGGCATCGATGATACGGCATCGTCATTATCTGGCAAGGAGGCGTCTTCAGGTAAGGAACCATCGATGTTCTCCGCCAGCTGTGCTTTTGGATCTTCCGCAGCTATCGAGAATCCTCCAATGGTGTAGCGCAACTGGGCAAGGCGCGTACCATAGCCACCATAGCTTCCCGCCGTGCTAAAGAAATCCAGTGTGGGCGTGGCGGCGACGAAGGTGTTGTAATTCGACCAGGTCTGCCCGGCAAGGATGCCATTCCAGGACCCATAGGCATGCCGTAGTCTGAAGCGCGTATTGTCATCGTTGTAGGACCAGAAGTCCCCTTCGATAACGGTGTCTAGCGTGCTCCCCTCGACAGGCGTGCTGGTTCGAAAGCCAATGCGGCTCTGGGTGGCGGATATCTGAAACTGATCACCGACCTTACCTTCCGACCTTTCGACTTCTCCAAAGTAACCTTCGTTTGCCGATCCGGCATCCCGATCGAAGTTGTAAGCCATGTTCAGCCTGGCGTAGCCATAAAGACTCACGGTGGTCTCTCCCGATTGGATTTCCAGGGCCGAAACATACGTCGAGCCGATTGCCAAGGCCATAACCGTCATGCTGACCAAGGGAATCTTCTTGTTATTCCACATGATGACACCTCTTTATGAATTGTCTTGTTTTTACGCCGATTGCGGCACTATAAAGTTAGCGAAGAGTTATTGTCAAATCTGGTGTATGACCATCAGGCGGCGTCTCTGCCAGTTTGATCATCCACCTGCTCTCCATCCCGAAACTGGACGTTGTCCACGACCAGCTTCAGTTGGTCGAACCCCTTGATCCGCTTCCAGCGTTTTTGGGCGGATTGGAGTAATTTGAACACCATCGATAAGGTGGTGTCGCGAGAGCCGCAGGATCGGCTCTGCTTGGTTCTTAACCGCACGGTGGCGAAGGTGGATTCAATCGGATTGGTGGTCCGCAAGTGAATCCAGTGAATGGCCGGGAAATCGTAGAAGGCCAACAGCTCGTCCCGGTCCTTCTCAAGGTTTTCCATGGCCTTCGGGTACTTGTCCTGAAACCGCTTCAACGTGCTGTCAAAGGCCTTGTGTGCGCTGTCACGGGTCTCCGCCAGATAGATCTCGTGCAAGGCTGACTTCACTTTCGGTTGTACTGACTTGGGCAGCTTGTCCAGTACGTTAGCGGTCTTGTGCACCCAGCACCGCTGGTGCCGGGTTTCCGGAAACACCTTGCTCAGCGCTTTCCAGAAGCCCAGAGCCCCGTCGCCTACGGCCAGCTTGGGCGCATGATCCAGGCCACGTTCCCGCAAGCCAGTGAGCAGCTCACGCCAGCTGGCTTCAGACTCCCGGTGGCCATCTTCAACAGCCACCAGCTCCTTGTGGCCGTGCTCAGTGACCCCAATGATCACCAGCAGGCAGAGCCGGTCATCCAGGCGGACATTGCTGTAGACACCGTCCGCCCACCAGTAAACGTAGCGCTTCTGGCCCAGGTCACGGTGACACCACTCCTCGTGCTCCTTCAGCCACTGGGCCTTGAGCCGGGTCACCGTATTGGCGGACAACCCCTTGGCCTGCTCACCGACCAAGGCGTTCAGAGCCTCCTGAAAGTCGCCAGAGGAGACCCCTCGCAGGTAGAGCCAAGGGATGAGCTCATCCAGACTCCGAGCCCGCTTCAAGTACGGCGGCAGGAGCTGGCTGTTAAAGCGAATGCCGGAGCCGCTGCGGTCTCTGACCTTGGGCACCTGAACGTCAACATCCCCAACGCCTGTCTGGATTGTGCGCTTGGGTAGGTGTCCGTTGCGCACCACAGCTTGGCGCCCATCAGGTGTTGAAACATCGGCATACTGGTTCAGCAAGCCCTGAAGCTCCGACTCGACCGCCTTGGCAATCAGGTCACGGGCACCCTGACGGATCAGCTCGTGCAATGGGTCGGTGGTGGCCACCTCTGGTTGTGAAAGAGCGTGCAGGTTAGACTTGGACATGGCGTATCATTCCTCTGTTGGTTGTGATCTTGGCGGTGATCAACCAACAGGATACGCCACCCCTTCAGCCTGCTTCCATACACCAGAAATCACCATAGCTCGTTAGCGAAAATTCCTGAATTAAAGCTGAATTTGTTTGCCGAGATACTAGTTTTTCATAAAAAAGGTCAGCTCATGGCTGACCTTCTTAATTCATGTCAAGACTAAAGGATATCAATAGGCGACATGTAGTTCATAATAACGGTTATCATCACTGCCTCCACTTGATCTTCCTGTTACCTCAAGCTGATAATTACCCGGTTGCAGCTGACGAACAAGTTCGAAGTGCCCCCGTGGGCTGGAAGCTTCTGCTACCTTCTGTCCCGCCTCATTATAAAGAACAGCTGAAATGCGGTTGCCAGTGCTGGTAAATCCTGGAAAGTGCTCACTCACTACTTTCAGTGTAGTCGCTTGTTCAATGTTAATATTGAAACGCTTAGGATGCCCCTGGGCAAGCATCTGTGTAGAAGATACGCCTCTTTCTAGTAAGGGAAGATTCTGTGTTGTATTGCCTAAGCTCGCTAATACAGGTGTAGAGAGGATACTTGCTACTACTGCACTAAAAACAATTGCTTTAATTTTCATGGTGGTTTACTCCGCTGGTTATTTACAATTTAACAATAACCTTAGAGTATGAATTGAAGCTGAATTTAGTGGTTTATTAGCAAAAAAAACGCCACCTTTCGGTGGCGCAAGTTATAGAGTGCTTAACGATTTAAAATATTAACCTGACGCCTGCCACCACGCCGGTATCTTCGGTATTATTCCCGCCAGCACGAGAAAGGTCAGCGGTATCGCCATACTCTTTTTCCCAGTAAGCGCCCACGTAAGGCGCAAAGCGTCTGGTCACTTCGTAGCCCAGGCGCATGCCGACACGCACTGAGTTAAGGCCCTTACCCACACCAAACTCCTTAACTTCGCTGGCAGCTACGGCAATTTCGGTACGCGGCTGTAGGTAGAGCCGCTGCGTCAGGCGCAGATCGTACTCGCTTTCCAGGCTGGCGGAGATATCGCCTTCATCGCTTATCATCAAGTCGAGATCGGTCTCGAAGCGATAGGGGGCGAGCCCCAATAGGCTGATGACGCCGAAATAGCGTTCGGGATAGTCATTCGTAGCGATACCGCCCTGATAACCGATGCCGCCCTGAAGTTCCCAGAAGTCGGCAATCAAACGACTATAAAGCAGGTTGAGGGACTCGAATTCTGCATCTTCGCCATCGCCCTGGACGTTTTGGCCTTCGCCTTCCACGTATAGGCGATTGAAATCACCGCCATACCAGGCCTGGAAATCCCAGACCAAGGCATCCCCCCCCTTGTCGGGCGAAGCATATTCCAAGCGATCGACCCGTACCGTGGTCATCGGGTACTCCACGACCGGTGACGGCCAGCCGGCCGGGGCGTCATAGCCGTCTTCGGCTTGAGCAGTCGTGGCGGCGGCCATGCCGAGGGCGGCGCTGGCGAGGGTTAAGTAGTGCTTGGTTTTCATACTGCCTCCTTAAGAAACCTGAACAACGCGGAACATGCCGGCATCCATGTGATAGAGAAGGTGGCAGTGGAACGCCCAACTGCCCTCTGCATCTGCGGTGATCAACGCAGATACGCGCTCACCGGGCTTCACATTTAGGGTGTGTTTGCGCGGAATCAATTCACCCTGGCCGTTTTCCAGCTCCATCCACATGCCGTGGAGGTGGATAGGATGCTCCATCATGGTGTCGTTAATCAGAATTAGGCGCAGCCGCTCGTCTTTCACAAAATGAATAGGGCCCGTCACTTCGCTAAACTTCTTACCGTCGAACGACCATATATAACGCTCCATATTGCCGGTCAGGTGCAGCTCAAGCTCACGGCCTGGCTCACGGCGATCAGGCCATGGTGTGATCGCTTTGAGATCCCGGTAGACTAATATGCGTCGTTCGTCGGGGTCGATGCCGATGCCCGCCTGGTCGTAGCGAGAGCCGGGCTGGGCTTCACCAGCGAGAAGCAAACCGTTTGCGCCTATTTTGGCCTGCTCGGCTGCCATGCCTCCCATAGTAGAGTGATCCATGCCTTGCATGTTGGACATACCGGAGTGATCCATCCCAGCCATGCTGGAATGATCCATCCCCGACATGTTGGACATGCCAGAGTGATCCATCCCCGACATGTTGGACATGCCAGAGTGATCCATCCCCGACATGTTGGACATGCCAGAGTGATCCATCCCCGCCATGTTGGAGTGATCCATACCGCCCATACCGTGGGCACCCATGGCTTCCATGCCGCGGTCGGCAATTTGGCGGCGCTTGGGAATCTCCGCCTGCATGCCTTCACGCGGGGCTAGCGTGGCGCGAGCGTAGCCACTCCGATCCATGGCTTCGGCGAAGATGGTATAGGCTCGATCATCTTCTGGTGAAACAAGCACATCGTACGTTTCCGCCACGCCAATACGGAACTCATCAACGGGAACAGGTTGCACTGGCTGGCCATCAGCGGCCACCACGGTCATCTTCAGGCCGGGTATACGGACATCGAAGTAAGACATGGCTGAGCCGTTAATCACGCGTAGCCGCACCCGCTCACCAGCCTTGAACAGCGCATTCCAGTTTTCTTGGGGGGAGTGACCGTTAAGCAGGTAGGTATAAGTACTGCCGGTCACATCGGCAATATCCCGAGAACTCATGCGCATTTTGGCCCACATACCGCGCATCTCGGCAGTTTGTGAGAAACCCTTTTCGCGAACATCGGCGAAAAAATCAGCAATCGTGCGCTCTTGGAAGTTGTAATAGCCTTCCATGGTTTTCAGATTACGAAATACCGACATGGGGTCTTCAAAGGTCCAGTCGGTGAGCAGTAGCACATGCTCACGGTCATAGCGGATGGGTTCGCGCTCGGCGGCGTCAATTATCAACGGCCCGGCGTGGCCGAGCTGTTCCTGCAAGCCGGAGTGGCTGTGGTACCAGTAGGTACCGTTCTGACGGACGGGAAAACGGTAGGTAAAGGTTTCACCAGGGGCGATACCTGCAAAGCTAACGCCAGGCACACCATCCATTTCCGGCGGTAGAATGAGACCATGCCAGTGGATGGAGGTGGGCTCGTCCAGCAGGTTGGTGACACGCAGTACTGCGTCTTGACCTTCTTTCAAACGAATCAGCGGGGCAGGACTGGTACCGTTAATGGTAATTGGTTGGGCTTCTTGTCCGTCAATAGGCAACGATTCACGGCGGATCGCCAGCGATACCTCGGGCCCTTCTTCAACGCCCTGAGCATAGACGTTGGTACGGCCCCAGGGGTTTGCCCAGGCGGGAGTTAACCCCATTGCCGCAGCAGAACCTAAGCCTAAGGCAGCGCCTCCTTTTAACACTTGCCGACGAGAAAGAGGGTGAGAAATGATACTTGAGCGTGCCATGTGTAACTCCCATCAATGATGAATGGCACCATCTTGATGGAAGAAGCTGAATCAAAGCTGAATAGTGATTAATTAATCACTTCAACTGCAAGAGGCAACGTAACCGTAACGCGCAGTCCACCCAGTGGACTACGCTCAAAGCGCGAGTGCCCTGAGTAGCGGGCAATTAACTGCGCAAGAATCGACAGGCCTAAGCCGTAGCCGGGACGGCGTTCATCCAATCGTGTGCCACGCTCTCCCAAGCGCGAAAGATCTTCTTCTGCAACGCCGAAACCGTCATCATCAGTGGTGAGCGTGAGTGTGGTAGTGGAGACGGCAATATCGCAATTAATGCACCTATTCGACCATTTGCCAGCGTTATCGAGCACGATGCCTAATATTTCAGAAAAGTCGTGAGCCTCAATAGGCACTTGGTCTTTCTCGTGTGCCGAGTGGGTAAGGTTGAAAATGCGCTCAGGGTAAAGACTACGGAACATCTCGATGAGCCGTGAACTATCTCGCGTGACGTTCGCCATTCGACCCGCGTTAGGCCCTGCAATACGCGAACGACGCAGCTCTGCAGCTAACTGAGCGTTAATATCTTCAATACGACTGAGCAGTTTATGCCGTCGGTTTTCATCAATGGGCCGATTGCCGCGCAGTACTTGGGTAATTGCTGCCAGCGGGGTTTTTAATGCGTGTGATAGGTTGGCGACCGATTCTCGCGAGCGCTTCAGACGAAGATCAATGTCGTCCATGAACCAGTTCAACTGGTCGACTAATTCATCTAGCTCCGAAGGGGCTACTAATGACAAGCGATCACGTTTGCCTGATCGCAATGCTTCAAGTTGTTGGCGCAGTTGCCAGAGTGGTATGAGTCCACGGTTAACCGCTAGCATGTTGAGCATGATGAGCATCCCTAAAAGCACGGCGGCGATCCCACCAACCCACCAGTGCAAAGTTGCAAGCCCTGCTTCTACTTGGGAAAAATCCTCGCCCACCAATAGCACACCCTGCGTGCCCTGCCACTCAAAATGGCGGCGATAGACGAGCATGTGCTGTGTTCCGCGATTCACATCTATTAGGGCATCGCCGCTCTCATCTAGCAACGGAGCCAGCTGTTGCTGCCATTGCGGGTCAGAAGCGCTGACTAAGCCATTGAAACGGAGTACGTAGAGATGATGAAAGACTTGATAGCCTTGGCTAACCGAGTCGAGCGCAGTCGGTACAGCCGTTTGGTCTTGCTCTAGCTGCGCGACCGCGTGGTTTGCTTCACGTTGTAAGCGTTCACCTAAAAAATCCCTTGCCAGGCTCTGTAAAAAGATCCCGTGCAATAGCCACGTGGTGACCACCACCAGTAGCGCGACGCCGCCTAACCATGCGAGTAGCCGAATGCGTAAACTGCGTCTATCAATGTGAAGCAAAGAAATACCCCTGACCACGTCGCGTTTGAATGACTGATTTACCGAGATAACGGCGCAGACGAGCGATGTAGACTTCCACCAAGTTAGGCGCGGCGGCATCCTGATCCAATGCATAGAGCTGCTCTAGTAGCTGCTCTTTCGAGTGAATGCGATCAGGATGCAGCATTAAGTAGCGCAGTAACCGAAACTCGGTCGCTGTGAGCGAACGCCACGTTTCACCTTCTAAGCACACTCGTTGACCCGCTTCATCCAACGAAATGCCGTTAAGCGTGATCACTTGAGATAACTGACCAGACTGCCTGCGTAGCAAGGCCTTCAGGCGAGCCATAAGTTCGGCTTCGTGGAAAGGCTTGGTGAGATAGTCATCGGCTCCGGTTTCAAGTCCGATAACTTTATCTTCCCAGGTATCGCGGGCCGTCAGGATCAAAATAGGCGTGTCGCGTTTTTGCCTGCGCCACTGGGCGAGCAGATCCAGCCCTGAGCCGTCGGGCAAACCGACATCTAAGATCGCCAGTTCATAATGCTCGGTTGCCATCAGCGACTTGGCCGCTTTCAAGGAAGCGGCCAAATCAACCAGGTAACCGTTGTCTTTGAGACTCTCTGCCAAGCTTTCCGCTAGCAAGTCATCATCTTCAAGTAGCAACAGTTTCATGGATATACGTCAGATTAGAGAGAAAAATTGCCGTACATGCCGGATTCATAATGACCAGGAATGTTACAGGCATACTCTAGCTCGTTAACATTGTCAGGGACACTCCATAATAAAGTCCCGGTTTCACCAGGCGCAATGGTGACACCTGCCATGTCCATGCTGGCCATATCGTGACCATCGCCGTTTGACATATTGGACATATCGTGGCCTTCACCGTGTGCCATATTCGACATGTCATGGCCTCCGCCATTGGCCATGTTTAGCATCATCTGGCGATGTTCTTCTTGGGCTTCTTTGCTACCAATCACAAATTCATGCTCTAAATTGCCGGTGTTGGTGATTTCAAATTTAACCACCTCCCCAGCCGCCAGTTCTAGCTCTTCAGGGTCGAACCACATATCGCCAGCCTCAAGGCTGATCGTGCGGTCAACGTCAGCCTCGGTTAGGCCATTGTCACCACTGCCTTGGCCGGGCGAAGCCCATGCCGCACTCGTTATCAAACTGAGTGAAAGGGCAAACAAAGACGTTGTTAAGGAGATGTTGCGCATGGTCATTTACCTCAGAGGTTATTGTCACTTGTTCTTTATACGGCGTTAACCTGAAACGAGCCTGAGCCTAACGTAAAAATATGGCCTGCTACCCAAAAGCATTTCTAACATGATGATGGATCCTGCCCCCCCCCTGATTAGAGTCAACGCTGCAGCAATGACTTTTCGTCTTGTTGGTGCAATTGCCTATGGCAGCCTCCGCCTAAACCTCAGCGTAAGGCCCATAAGAAGGAGACCGTTAATTTCGAGCTCTGGAACGGCTCAACAAGGTGGTTGACCTGTTAGTCACCCATTCGGTGATGTCACCCTTGTCAGCACCGCCGTGATCAGCAGGATAACCACGACCAGCACCATCTCCAGTGCAATACTTCTCTGTAACCGTCCTGGGGCTGTTGCGTCGCCGCTCTCAAAGGCCGGCACAAGCCGCCACTTGTTCGCGGCAGCAAATAACAGTAGCGCCGCCACAATCAATACCTTGCCGATCAAGAACTGTCCATATGCCGTGGTGAGCAGTGGCGTGAGACCGCCTGTTAGCAGCGTGGCCAACGTGACGCCCGCGAGTACCAACAAGCCGACTCCGCCCATGGCGATTTTCCCGAAACGGGTCAGAATGTGGGCGGTATTGTCCTGGTTGTGACCCCGTCCTACTAAATGGAACAGCGGCCAAAGCGAGGCCACCCAAAATGCTGCCGCCATCAGGTGAACGATCAGCAAGCCAGCCAGAACGAGGCGTGGGGTGTTTACTGTATGCCCCACCTGCACGAATGCCAGCATCACCAATAAAACGCCTACTAGGCTCACGCTGTTGGCTGTTTTCGAGAGCGCTAAGTTATTAAGCTGAATCGCCTGAACCAGCAGCAAGCCAGCTACCGCCA
The DNA here is from genome assembly GCF_021532545.1 of Halomonas sp. Cn5-12. NCBI lineage: Bacteria > Pseudomonadati > Pseudomonadota > Gammaproteobacteria > Oceanospirillales > Halomonadaceae > Halomonas > Halomonas sp. Cn5-12. Next base: position 6,514 of record NZ_JAKGAY010000041.1, on the reverse strand, counting down.
GCATTAGCCGGCCCCCGGACGCACCCTCAAACACGATTCCGAGCAGCATTGGGTTGGTTGCAGCAGATATATTGCCGCCCCCAAGGTAACCAGCTTCTAAAGGCCACTGGAACAGAATCAGAATGACCCCCGCCCAGGCAGCAAAGACGCCCATGCGGGCGACGCGCCTCCGGTCGTGATCAGGGAGTCGGGGAAACGCTAGACGAAACAACACGGCCCCCGTCGCGACTAGGGCACTAAGGTAAACCCCAGCCGCCACGAGAATCATCGCGACGGTCCAGACGTCGAGGCTATTTACGGAGAACCACCAGGCCACGGGTCAGGGCTCGACCGAGAAGTTAAAACCGTCGGACATCATGTGCCCGTCATCCGATAGGCCACGCCAGTGCACCTGGTAGTCCCCAGCCGAAAGAGTGTCACTGGGCTTTACGAAGTAGCGATCGACCTGTTCACTGCCTGGCTGACCATCAAGAGGAACGGGGCCGTTTGGGCCTGTCACTTCAAACTGGGTGATGCGCATCATGCCACCAAACTCGATGCCAATCTCTGCTGGGGAATCCTGAATGGTGACGCCATCCCTCGGTAAAGTGTTTGCGAGGCCTTCATGGGCCAGTGCCGGGATTGCTAGCGACAGCAACAGCGTTGCTAAGGAAGCGTGAATGATAGGGAGCGAACTCTTCTTCTTTTGCATACCGTATCCTTATGTTTTTCAGGGTTGAATGGATATTGTTACTTCATCGCGGAGGCGCTAAAACTGATTCGGTTGAGCCTTGGTTAGGTTATTGTCACCACCGCCGTGGCCGGGCGCAGCCCATGCGGCGCTGGTTACCAGACTTACTGAAAGGGCAAACAAAGACGTTGTTAAAGTGGTTTTGCGCATGGTTATTTCCCTCAGGGGTGATTGTCACCCGTTTTTTATACGGTGTTAACCTGAAACGAGCCTGAACCCAGCGGGCAAAATATGATCTGTAGCAACCTTTCGTTGTCCGCAAGGTTGCAAGGCTTGACCTTAGGGTAACCCCAAGGTTGTATGCTTACAGCGTTATTACTTACTGACTTGTTAGGAGACTAACCATGATGAACGCAGATTGTTTTGCTTTTATGAGCTCCATGAGTTGGTTTGGTTGGTTAATGCCGCTCACTTTTTTACTGTTGATAGGGCTGGGTATCGCCTCGTTAGTCAAGTACTTGTTTAGCCACGCACCTCAAGGAGACCGCTCATGAAGCGATTTACCGCTACGGTTTTATCTAGTGTTTTGGCCCTAGGAGCCGCCTCGGCTCAGGCCGCATTGCCGGATGAAGCCACGCTTTACCAAAACCCCCAGTGCGGCTGCTGTGACGCTTATGCACGCCATCTTGAAGAGCTCGGCGTAGAAGTGACGATTATTGACGATGTAGAGCTGGGTGATATTAAGCAGCAGGCAGGCGTGCCCTATGGCCTGGGTTCATGCCATACCATTGAGATGGGCGAGTATTGGATCGAAGGCCACGTTCCAATGGAAGCCGTGCAGGCGCTGTTTGAGGAACAACCCGATATTGACGGTATCGGTTTGGCGGGTATGCCCATTGGCACACCGGGTATGCCGGGGCCACAAGAAAGCCCTTACAATGTGTACACGTTTACAGGCCAGGAAGATGAGCCATTTATGACCCTTTAGTAGGGTGATAAAAGCTCGCCTGCTGTCTGCACGCCGTTCTAACGGACTCTTGTAGTACAGCAGGCGCATTCAAGTCATACATTACTAAAACGAAAGCGCTGTATTAAACTTAGGATTTACTTTGCTAGTGCGTTACGGGTCGATTCGTTACGGTAAGCTAAAAATAAGATTGCGTCGTTTTCTTTACACCTACACATTGCCACACTAGCAAGCCTGTTAAAGCTTACTTTGCGCAAAAACCTCCTATTAATATTACGCCTTAATAAAAGGTGAGCATGTTGTATACCCGCGTTAGTAAGATTGGCAGTTCGCATCCCACGTTTATTTCCCAAGCCCGCGTCCTTACTCGTTTTACGATGGCCAATGGGAATGGTGGTCATCGATAACAAAGACGTGCCCATGTGAGCCTGGGGAATGATGGTGGGAATGGCGATGAGGTTCCGGCCCCTCCCATCCCTCATGTTCGTGCTGATGATGTTCATCGTGGTAGTGCAGGTGGGTGTGACTTTGGGCAGCGTGCTCGTGCTCAAGAGCCATCGGGTCATGTGCGTGCCAGATAAGGGCCGCGAGCCCCGTTGCCGCCAGGGCCACCGTTCCCAGCAAAGCGAACGTACCCGTCAGTCCCAGGTTCACTCCCAGCCAGCCTGCCAACGGATAGGTGACTAGCCAACAGCTGTGTGACAACGAGAACTGGGCAGCAAACAGCGCTGGACGCTCCTCCGGCTGGCATGAACGTTTGAGCAGGCGCCCGGTGGGGGTCATGACCAACGAGGCCCCAGCGCCCAGCAGTAACCATAGCCCGACAAGCCCCGCAAACGATGGGCCCAGCCAGCCCAGGTAGAGGCTGAGTGCCATCATAACGCCACCCAGCAGCATGACTGGCCGCTCGGGCATCCGATCCAGCACCTTGGGCAGCAGTAAGGCTATTAGCATGGAGCCCCCGCCTGCGGCGGCAAAGGCCAGTGCGACTTCTTTCTCGCCCAAATTCAACACCGAGCGTACGAGTACCACCGTGTTGACGATCTGCATGGCCCCGGCGGCTGAAACAGCCAGGTTCAACGCCAGTAGCCCGCGCAACCGGGGCGTCTTCAGATAAATCCGCATGCCGCGGGTAACACGACGCCAGACGCTAGGGGCTTCCTCTAGGGCAAGAGACGCAGGCAGGATCACCGATATAACCAGGGCGGCAGAGATAACGAAGGCCAGAGCATTGATTACAAACAGGACATCAAAACCCATCACCATCAGCAATGCCGCCGCCGCCATCGGGCTAAGAAGGTTCTCTAAATCATAGGCGAGACGCGACAGGGACAATGCTCGTGTGTACTGCTCTTCGTCTTCGAGAATGTCAGGGATCATCGCCTGGAAAACGGGCGTAAAGCCAGCTGAACAAGCATTGAGCAGAAAGATCAGCACATAGATCTGCCACACTTCGGTAACAAAAGGCAGTGCGCAAACCACGGCTGCACGCAGCAAGTCCAGGCTAACCAATAAGGTGCGCCGAGGCAGGCGTGATGCATAAGCGCCGACCAAAGGGGCAATGCCCACGTAAGCGACCATCTTGATCGCCAGCGCCGTGCCTAGCACGACGCCCGCCTGACCTTCAGCAAGATCGTGAGCCAGCAACGCCAGAGCAACCGTGGTCAGGCCAGTGCCGATCAGTGCAATGACCTGCGCTAGAAAGAGATGGCGGTAGACGCGGTGGGCGAGTACATCGAGCATAGAACTTCCTCAAATGAGGGGTGCCTAAAAGCGCTTACAGGTAGCGTGCAATCGTCTTGAACTCTTCAGCCCGTGCCCGTTGCGTTTGATTCTGAGTACCCAGGGCTTCGTCTAGGCAGTGGTCGATGTGATCCAGCACTAAGGTGCGTTTAGCTTGCTGAATGGCTTTTTCTACCGCATGGAGTTGTTGAGCGATGTCCAGACAGTGGCGTCCATCCTCTACCATCTGGGTCACACTCGAAAGGTGCCCCCGAGCGCGGTTCAGGCGCTTGACGATATCGGGATGTGACTGGTGAGTATGCATTGTCATTTTCTTTTCCCTTATTATATTCCTATCCCCCCGGAGGGGATGGTAATCTATCGCCGTTATTCTGCCAACGCTATGGTTCAAGGCAGACGGTTATCTATTTTTATGATTTTTACTTTTATCCTGGTTGCTCTACATGCTCAATCGGCTGCGCCACCGCCTTGGCTATCTGACCTTTCTGTTGCTGTTCCTGCCTAGCCTGGTAATCACCAGTGTGGGTGAGGCGCGTGCGCATGGGGCGGCGAGCATGGTTAGCGTTGAGTTGTCTCTCCATGAGAATGTGCAGAAGGGCCATGGGCATACCCATGGCCACGAGCACGAAGATAGTCGCCACCTCCATAATGAGAGTGGCAGTCACTTTCACGAAAAAGCGGATCGGCCTGGGACGGGCATTGCCGTCGAGCCGAACTTCCGCGACGCCCTGCGGCTAGGCGAACGCAGCGGTCTTCCGCTGCGTCGCGTCTACCGCTTGGAGCGTCCGCCACGGCCAGTCATCACTGGATGATTGGGGCCGTCCCCCTGACGGCCAACTTTAATGACAGACCCGTGGAGGTTTTATGTTTCCATCCCAACTAGGGGGTGCGTTCGGCTTGTCTGCTATGATCCGACGCCACGCGCTGCCCCTTCTCACACTCCTAGTGATGCTCCTGGGAGCCACTGGTGAAGCCCTTGCCCACGCCGTTGCTGAAGGCGACAAAGGGTATATCCAGGAGATCTATGGCGTTCACCTGATCTCGTTCATCTATCTCGGTGCCAAGCACATGGTGACGGGGTATGACCACATCCTGTTTTTGCTAGGGGTCATCTTCTTCCTCTACCGAATGCAGCATATCGCCATTTACGTCAGCCTCTTTGCCATCGGTCACTCGACGACGATGCTGTTAGGGGTGTACTTCAATATCGGCATCAATAGCTACCTAATTGACGCCATCATCGGACTCTCCGTTGTCTACAAGGCGCTCGATAACATCGGGGCGTATCAGCGCTGGTTCGGCTTTCAGCCCAACACCAAGGTCGCCACACTGGTGTTCGGTCTGTTTCACGGCTTTGGCCTGTCGAGCAAGATCATTGAATACGATATCTCGCCTGATGGTCTCGTCCCTAATCTCCTGGCATTCAACGTAGGCGTCGAGATCGGCCAGCTACTAGCGTTGAGCGCCATTCTCATTGTGATGGGCTTCTGGCGACGCACGACGGGCTTCTTACGCCACGCGTATACCGCCAACGTCGCCATGATGTGTGCTGGTTTTATACTGGTGGGTTATCAACTCACCGGCTATTTCATTGCCTAATTGAGGGAGTCCCTAATGTATAACACTGATCTTCCAACCCGTGCCGAACTACCGTCAACGGGTAAGTTACTTCGCTCTACGCTGATGGCCGCCGTTATTGCTGTCGCTTTGCTGATCACCGTCGTGTTACCTGCCGAGTATGCCATTGACCCCACCGGTGCTGGGCGCTTGTTGGGGCTGACTGAGATGGGCGAAATCAAGACCCAGTTGGCTGAGGAAGCCGAACTCGACCAAGCCAACGATCAAGCCATGGCCCAACAGGCGTCTCAACCCTCGGCATCTCAAGGAATCGTCAGTGATCGCCAGTCTGCGCCGGTAAACGATGCTGATGCTCAGACTGCGACGTCCGAGGCAGAGATAGCTCCCCAAACAGCCAATTCTGCCTCAGCGAGTGATCCCGTAGCACCTTCACTCGAAGATTCTGACAGGGTGATGACCGATGCCAGCATGGCACTGGCGGAGGCATTAGCGACGGAGGAAGCTGCTTCACAGACGGCGCAAGCGGAAGAAGCGTCCCCGTGGAGCGATGAGGTGAGCTTTACCCTGACGCCAGGAGAAGGCACGGAGTACAAACTCACCATGCAAGAAGGGGCGGTTGCTACCTTTGCCTGGGTATCCGAAGGTGGCCCTGTCAACTTTGACACACACGGTGATGGCAATGGGAACTCCATTAGCTACGAAAAAGGCCGTGGCGTGCCCGAAGATGAAGGTGAGCTAGAAGCCGCTTTCACTGGCAACCATGGCTGGTTCTTCCGTAACCGCAATGACAACGATGTGATCATTGTCTTGCGTGTGGGTGGCGAATACGGGGAGTTAGTTAAGGCCCTTTAACAGATTAGCCTCTAGCGCTCTCTTGAGTGCTAGAGGTTTTCTTCGAACCAGTGTCATTAAGTATTTATAGCTGTATTGGTTTATTGATATACCACTTGATATAAAAATCATCTTCAAGCGCATGAGATGATGCAATAGCTCAGTTAGCAAAACCATTTAGCCTGGATTTCTCATAGTACCTCAGCCAGTACCGCACTCAGGCTGTAACACCGCTAAACACCTACTGGCTCGACTTACATCGGCTACTTTTTAACCACTTTCCGGCGTTCAGACACACTTCCCCCTTCCCCCCATTGCGTCGGGCCGGGGGCGCCCGAGCAGTCAGTTAGGAACCAACCGCCTGACGAGATCGGATAGCGCCGTTTTATAGGGGTAGCTGTCACTCATGAGTACTCGGATTCGACGCGTATTGCGGATGATGACCGCGCCTACTTTGATGAGCTTGAGCCTCAGGTTGCTCGGACTCATGCGCGCGAAGGGCGTGTGCTTCAGATAAGTCCGTAACCGCTCGAACAGCGTATAAGCGAAGCCCGACAAGATCAGCCGCCACTGATTGGCCCACCAGTGCGTGCTGGAGGAGTTAAGCTCAGTTCTTGTGTATGGAGGGCAGTAGAGAGGGTGGCGTATCCTGTTGATTGATCTCGCCAGATCACAACCAACATAGGACGGATACGCCATGAGCAATTCTACTCTCCAAGCCGTGA
>NZ_JAKGAY010000040.1:0-25138 GCF_021532545.1 Halomonas sp. Cn5-12 | reverse complement strand
CCGGGGCACAGGTTCGTGTGCGCATCGACGCCGGATTCACCGACAACGACACGCTGGAAGCCCTGGAGGATCGGGGGATCGAATACCTGGGCCGGTTGCGCAGTCACACCGGTCTACAGAAGCTGGCAGCACCGCTCCTGAAGCGGCCACCCGGCCGGCCACCCGAGCAGCCTCGCGAGTGGTGCCACGACCTGGCGTATCAAGCCGGCTCCTGGCCGGCACCGCGGCGCGTAGTGCTGGTGGTGCAGGAACGCCCCGATGACCTGCTGCTGCATGCCTTCTTCCTGGTCACCAACCTCGGCAAGTTCGACTGGCCGCCGGAGAAGATCCTGGCGCTCTATCGCAAGCGGGGCAGCGCCGAAGCCCATATGGGCGAGGTGAAGTCGGCACTCGACGTGCACCTCTCGTCGACGGATCGCGGCGCCTCCACCGTTCAGGACGTGATGGCCCGCAACGAGGTGAGCCTGCTGCTCAGCCTCTACGCCTACCAGGTCCTGCATGGCCTGCGCTGCCTGCTGGAGCGGCAAACCCGACAAGGCTGGAGTCTGAGTCGGATGCGCGAGCAGGTGCTGAAGGTGGCCGCCACGCTGAGGCTGCACGCTCGGCGAATCACGGTTCATCTCGGAGCCGCTGCCGACAAGTGGTGGCCGACCTTGCTTAAGGGGCTGCCAAAGCTGACCGCACTGAGCTGACGCTCCTGCGAGACCACCACCGCATCAGAAAGCGAGCGACCGGAGCGGCGTTCGGCGATCACGGCTGCTTTGAAGGTCGAGATTAATTCCTGGAGGTTATAAATCGGCGAAAGAAACGCAGTGTTCGGGCATTACGAAGCAGGCGCTCACGCCGGAAATACGGACCCTTACGAGCAATGCCGATGGCACGTAGCTTCAGACTGCCCGATCAGAGCCCTCGTGAATGAGGCGGGATCAGGAGATTTTTAACTTGGTCATGGGAGTGCCAAAGCTGATCCCACAGCGTCATCGTGGCAGTTCTGCGCATTATGGAAGTACCGCTCGCAGTCAGGGTGAACGAAAGGGCTCAGGACTTAGCTGTCCCTATGGCATTTTTCGCCAGCGCCGCTGGCTTTTAGGGTGCCCTTTATTCACTGCAATAGGCCATTAGTCCAGTAAATTGGCGGCAATTACAACCAAAGTCTAACCACTTTAGTCGAAATAATTGTTGTCGATTAGTCTTCGTAGATGAGTTTGCTTGGCTTTGTTTTCAGTGATTCCAGTGCTTAATCTGTAGCGCAATAAGCACGCAGAACATGCTGATAGCAAAACGGCTTGCTTCCCAATGGGTTGCAAGCCGCTTGCCCGTTATTAGTCCAGATTATCCAGCGTTACCACGATATCCCGGGTAGAAACATCGACGTTCCAGAAGGTATAGCTGTCATCGTCCTCGTCGACCAAGCGAATATCGAATAAGGGACTTTTATACCCCGTTAGCGTCACGCGCTGGGTATCCCCATTCATCAACACGTCGCTGCCCAGCACGTCCTCCTCCCAACTTTTCGAATCCTCCGGGCTCACGTACATATAGTAAATGGTGTAGCCAGTACGGTTGGTGATATCGACGTAGTAGTCGGCCGCCATGACCAGCGACGAGCTACACAGCATCAATAGTGCCGCGAAAAACACCTTCATACGCATGCAACGTTCCTTCTTCTTTTGGAATAGGCGGGAAGTAGCACTAAAGCCACGCTGCGATGATGCCCCGCAGCAAGCGAAGTATAGTCTGGCGCTCATTTCTGTGACAGCGAGTGCCGATTTGTGGCACACCCACCCCAGAGAAGCCCTCAACTGATAGAATGCTGCCCCTTTCAGGCGCGGTGGCGCTTACCGCCGCATCGCTTCCCCCTTTTACTACCTGAGAGTCACGCAATGATTGCCACCGCTACCACCGTTTTTCGACCCTTGTTACGGCTGGGGCTTATTCCTCAAATCGTCATCGGTATTGTCGCTGGGGTGCTGTTGGCCCTACTCGTACCCGACATAGCCAGCGATGTAGCCCTTCTCGGGCAGCTTTTCATTGCCGCGCTGCAGGCCGTGGCGCCTATTTTGGTCTTCGTGCTGGTGGCGGCGGCCATTGCCGCCCATCAGGCGGGCCAGCCGACACATATTCGCTCGGTGCTCTTACTCTACGTCGCAGGTACGCTGATTGCCGCGTTGATTGCCGTAGCCGCAAGCTTCGCACTTCCCACGGAGCTGGCCTTGGATACGGGACAAGTCGACGGCAACCCGCCGAGCGATATTTTTACCGTGCTGCGTGACTTACTGCTCAACGCGGTGGCGAACCCTGTGACGGCTCTGATGGACGCCAATTTCATCGCCATTCTGGCCTGGGCCATTGGCTTGGGGTTGACACTTCGCCAGGCCAGCGACACGACTCGCCAAGCGCTGAGCGACTTATCCGCCGCCATTACGCGTATTGTCACGCTGGTAATTCGCTTAGCCCCACTGGGTATTTTCGGCTTGGTGGCCGGTACGCTGGCGGAGTCTGGCGTGCAGGCACTGCTTAACTACGCCCAGCTATTGGGGGTGATCGTTGGCTGTATGCTGTTCGTCGCGCTAGTAAGTAACCCGCTATTGGTCTACTTGGCTACCCGCCAAAATCCTTACCCGCTGGTGTTTACCTGCCTACGGGGCAGCGCCATTACGGCGTTTTTCACTCGCAGCTCGGCGGCCAACATTCCGGTCAACCTGGAGCTTTGCCGCCGCTTGGACCTGGATGCCGACACCTACGCGATCTCCATTCCGTTAGGTGCCACCATCAATATGTGCGGGGCGGCGATCACCATTACCGTGATTACGCTGGCGACTACGCACACCCTGGGAATTAGCGTGGATTTCCCCTCCGCGCTGCTGCTCTGCATCGTATCGGCTCTGGCGGCCTGCGGTGTGTCTGGCGTGGCGGGCGGTTCGTTGATGCTGATTCCCATGGCCGCCAGCCTGTTCGGCATTCCGACCGAAGTGGCCATGCAGGCCGTCGCCATTGGCTTTGTGATTAGCGTGGTGCAAGACTCTACCGAAACGGCGCTCAACTCCTCCACCGATGTGCTGTTTACCGCCGCCGCCTGTCGAGCGCGTAAGCCTGATTAACGCTCCTTTGTGGCTCGTCGATTGACAGATCGCTGTTCCTTATATAGAACGTTCCATAAAAGGAACAACGGGCAATCACCATGAACGAGCACTCTCTTGTTACGCTAGGCCAACACCTCCAAGCCCTTCGTAAAGCGCAGGATTTATCGCTCTCGCAACTTGCCAACGCGGCGGGCATCGCGAAATCCAACCTATGCCGCTTAGAACAGGGCAACGGTAACCCCACGCTAGACACCATTTGGCGGCTGGCCGTCCAACTCAACGTTCCGTTTGGCACCCTGGTGGCACCGATCAGCGTACCGCTCGGTGAGGATGGCGTGCAGGTACAGTTGATCGACCAGGGTAAGGGCGTGCCACAGGTGGATGCCTACTGGATGCGCTGCGCGCCCAATACGCTGCGCCACGCCGAGGCCCATACCCTGGGCACGCGGGAAACGCTGACGCTCATTAGCGGATGGTTAGAAGTAGGCCCAGAGGGTGCGACCACCACGCTCACCCCTGGCGAAAGCATCACCTTTCAGGCCGACCAGCCGCACCTGTACCGTACGCACACCGATGAAGCCACCCTGCTACTCACCGTCACCTACGGCCAAGAAGGGACCCCACCATGAGCCAGCCAGCCGATCACACGGTGCACGCCAACCACTCACCGCTGCGCTCTGCCTTACAGGGCGTGCGTGAAGCAATTCCGTTGTTAGGCGGCTATATTCCGGTCGCGCTCTCGTTTGGTTTGGTCGCGACCCAGGCCGGTTTTACCACTTGGGAAGCGGCCGCCATTTCAGCGCTGATCTACGCGGGTGCCTCGCAGTTTCTGTTCGTGGGCATGATTGCCGCTGGTGCGCCGCTATGGCTGGTGGTGGCCATGACGCTACTCATCAACGTGCGCCACGTGGTGTACGGCCCCAACTTGGCCGCGCTGCTGCCTAGTAGCCGCCACTGGCCTTGGCTAATGCACGGCCTGACCGATCAAGTCTTTGCTTTGGCGCTCACACGGCTCCCCCAACTACCGGAAGTAAAGCGGTTTAGCTGGTTTGTGGGTGCCTCGCTGCTGGCGTGGGCGGTGTGGATTATCGGCACGGTAATAGGCGCGACCGGCGGCGAAGCGGTCACCGCCCGCTGGCCGCTACTGGGGGAGATCATGCCCTTCGCCCTCCCCGCGCTGTTTCTCACCATGGTGGCACCGCGCTTTACCGACAAGCGCTGGGCTGCCGCCATGCTATGTACCATTTTTGCCGCGCTGGGGTTGAACCTGGCCGGGTGGAGCAACGTGGCGATTCCCCTTGCAGCTGCCTGCGGCGCGCTGTGCTTCTACACGGTCACCTTTCAACCACGGAGGAGCCGCCCATGAGCAGCGCCATGTGGATCGCCGTCATTATCTGCGCACTCGGCACGCTGCTGATGCGAGTGGTGCCCTTTTTATGGATGCAGCGGCGGTTGGGCAGCGCAACGGGAATGAACGCCATGCCCCAATGGCTGGTGATTCTGGGCCCCATGATGATTGCCGCCGTGTTGGGCGTCTCGATTGTGCCCGTCAACCCCAGCCCTGTCTCTTGGTTGGCCACCGCGATTGGCCTGAGCGTTACGCTGTTGGTGTGGCGTCGCCTGCGCTCACTGGGCTGGCCGGTGGCCGCCGGGGTGGGAGTATTTGGGGCGGTGGAGGTAGTGGCAGCCCTTATTTGATAATGCTTTGCATTAGCTTTTACAACATGCCATGATTTCGCCTTTCTCCGTGACACCGAAGGGCACGTATGCAGACAGCAGACGCTTATGGCAGCCGCACAGGGTGGCGGGTGTTGCTTATTTTTTGCTCCACCCTGCTGCCTTTCTTTGCTATAGCCAATGAAGTAGCCACCACTGCTGATTTACCTACTCAATGTGACCAACCACGCCTAGTAACGCTCTACCAAGGAGCCACGGACAGTGCCGTAGACGAAATATCTCGACATGAGGCAGCCCTATGAACCACACCTTCTGCGCGGATTTAAGCCGAGAGCAGCAAGACCCGCTGGCGGGTAGCGCCGCTCATGCCGAGCGCAACTTACTGCTCAGCTGGCCGCGCGCGAAGTGGCAGCGCAAACTCCGCCACGCCAGCGATATGAGCGATTCATTAAAGGAAACGCTAGATACGCTGGCTGACGATGGCCTACGCATCAACCTGATCCAACAGCCGGGCATGGAAAAGTACCAGCATCAGCTCTTTCTGATGCCGGAGCGGCGCCGCTTTCGCGTGGCACGATGGGAATTAGAGGCGTTCTTCAGCGCCTTTCAAAGTGGCAGCCGCCTTAGCCAGTGGGAGGAGCAGCCAGCGATGCGCAATGATTTGGTTCTTTGCTGTACCCACGGTACCAAAGATAAGTGCTGCGCGAAGTACGGTTATAAAACGTTCAAAGCGCTAGCCAGCACGGTAGCTGAGCACCCGCTGCCCTTCGAGGTATGGGAGAGCAGCCACCTCGGCGGCTGCCGACTCGCTGCCAGCGTGATCGTGCTGCCAAACGTGCGCAAATATGGGCGTATTACGCCAGAACAAGCGCTGCCCTTCTTACAGGCCGAAGCCCGCCAACAGCGCTTTTTGCCCGGCTACCGTGGCGGCTCACAGCTCACTCCCGCGCAGCAGAGCGCTGAAATCGCTGCGTTGACGCAGCTCAGCACGGAGGCAGGACAACCCACTTTGGTTCTGATCAGCGATCACGGCGACGACCAAACACGAGAGATACGCTTTCAGTGGCGGCTCGACCAGCAGCAGGGGGAACTGACTGTGCACTGCCAAGCCACCACTCTGTGGCGTGTGGATACCTGTGCTGACCTAGCGCAAGGCCCCACCGAAAGCACCGTATGGCAGGCCAAAGTGAATGGCTAGTTCATAGTCTCCTGAACCCAGCAGCAACGAACGACAACGCACGGCTCAAAGCCGGGCGTTGTGCGTCAAGGCTGAATGCAAGCGATCGCTTACCAGCGGTACTTCACGCTGCCGATAATGCTGCGCGATTCACCGTAATAACACCAGTACTCACAGCTGGCGACATACTCTTCATCGGTCAAGTTATTGACGTTGACCTGCGCCTGCCAGCCGTCGGCAAACTCATAACCGACCATGGCATCCGCCACCATATAACTATCGACGGCGGTATTATCCGCGACGCTCGTATCCACCGTGCTGCCTACGTAGCGAACGCCTGCCCCCAAGCTCACGCCTTGTAGGGCTCCACCGGTAAAGGCGTAATCCAGCCATGTAGAGGCTTGGTGGCGGGGGATCAACGGTGCGCGCTGATCGTCTTCCAAGCGCGAATCCGTGTAGGTATACGCCGCCGTGACTTTTAACGCATCGGTAAGATAGCCAACGCCTTCCAGCTCAAACCCTTGAGAGGTGCGCTCGCCTTCCTGAACCTGGAACCCGGCAGGAGAACTCACGAGCGTATTGTTCTCTTTCAGATCGAACACAGCGGCCGTCACATAGCCATCCCAGCCAAACGGCGCGATTTTGACACCGGCTTCCCACTGCTCGCCTTCGCGGGGTTCATATAGATCGCCCGCGTCGTCCACCCGTCCCACCGGATCGAACGACTCGGTGTAGCTGATGTACGGGTTGATTCCTTGATCACTCAAGTACATCGCGCCGCCCGACCAAGAGACCTGGTCATCATCAGAGCGCTGCGTGACGCCTGAGGTCAGATTGCGGTTCTCGGTTTCGGCCTGATCGACACGCACACCGCCAAGCAGCACCCAGCGATCATCGATGCGCAGCTGGTTTTGAGCGTACAAACCGGTCTGCTCTTTATCGATCTCACGGCTCAACAAATCATCCGCGCCCACCGGCGTGAAGTTGCCGTAGGTAGGGTCGAACACATCGATAGGATCGCCAAATGGGAACGGGTCGGCTTCTTGCCCACTCACCCCCAGGTTCTGATAATCGACACCCAATAACAGCGTGTTTTCGGTGCGGTCCGTGTACCAGTTACCCACCATGCGGTTATCGACCGTCCAGCTATCGATAGAACCATCGCGATAGACATGGCCACGCGTTGCCCGACGGGCATCCGACATGAAGAACGCATAGGTGCTGCGTAGCTCCAGGTCTAGCTCGCTGTAGCGTAAATCTTGTTCAAACCGCCACGTATCGTTGAGGTCATGGCGCAGCTCGTAACCCAGCGCCCACTGCGTGCGGTTATCACGGTCGTAGCCCGGCTCGCTGAGGTTTGTTTGCGGGTCGACGCGGCCAAACGGCGTATCCTGCACGGTGCCGTAGGGCAGTTTGAACGGGTTTACCGGCACGCCATCGTCTTTCTGCACGCTGGCCAAGAAAGTAACGGTCGTATCGTCGCTCATATCGACGGCGAGGCTAGGCGCGAAGTAATAGCGCTCGTTGTCCGTGTGGTCGAGATCGCCATCGCGCTCTTTGTACAAGCCCACCAACCGATAGCGAACGTCACCCGACTCACCCAACGGCCCGCTGGTATCGACGCCTACTTGGCGATGATTCCGGTTGCCAAGCTGGAAATTCACCTCGCCCTGCGGCGTTTCCGTAGGACGCTTGCTCACCGCATTGATCAAACCACCGGGAGGCGCCTCGCCGTACAGAATCGAGGAAGGTCCTTTGAAGACTTCGACTCGCTCCAAGCCATACGGCTCAGGCAGCCACTGGTAAAAGCCTTCACGGTAAATGCGTAACCCATCCTGATAAGTGGACTGGTCAAAACCACGCACCTTGAACCAATCCGTATTGTTGTCACTGCCATAGTGGCCTGACAGCACACCGGCACGATAGCGGAAGGTTTCATCCAGCTGTTGCACGTTGCGGGTTTCCAGCTCTTCCCGATCAACGCTAGAGACCGGGCGCGGCGTCTCCACCAGAGGCGTATCGACCTTCAACGCGGTCGCGGTGACCACGGTGGTACCGGTGTCAATGGTCTCTTCTTGAGCCAGCGCGGCCAACGGCGCAGCGAACAGCATTCCACCGAGCGACACCACCAGTGAACGACGAACGGCAGCAGGCAACGGCGCGACGGAAAACGGGAGAGTTTTACGGAGCATGAGGAAGTCTCAACGGGTAGGAAGAGGAGTATCGTTATAGTAAAGCGAATGATACGGATTTTTATTCACAATCACAATCACTCTGGTGAGGCAAGAGGCTTGGGGAGGAACGGGGGGTTCGAAGGAGGAGCGGTGGAAGCACCAATAGAGACAAATGAGGTCATATCCACGGGTTCTCGGCACAGGTACACCTTTCGATCAGAGCTTGGACGAATCATGCGACGACCTCCACCGCGACAAACCGGGCGGGACGACAACGCGGAGGCACGGGAAACCCTTGCACGATTAACCGTTTTTCCCACGCCATCAGGTCAGCTAACGTGACGGTTTGCGTTGCAGCATACGCACTGCCTGGACAAAAGATGAACCTTCCCCCAGGCTTTCGTTGATAAATCGTTTATTAGCGGTTTTTGATTGCACTCTTTTGGTGCTTTTGGTTTGCTACTTTAGTCTATTTTTTTAAATTATTTTCTCATGCCGAAGCTGCATAGGGTATGCGGCTTACAGTGCTCGTAGTTAAATCTCTCTCAGCACTCACTAGATCATTTGCGCTCTAATTATGAAGGGGGAGAGTCATGCCGTATGTTGGAGACACACTGGCGCGTTTAGCTCAAAGCAGCCCTGCTCAAAAAGAATTTTATCAGGCAACTGAAGAGGTACTAGAGTGCCTTCGTCCATTATTTGCTCGAGCACCGCACTACCATGACCACAGTATTATTGAACGTATCGTTGAGCCTGAGCGTCAGGTTATGTTTCGTGTAAGCTGGGTAGATGATGCGGGGCGTGTTCAGGTCAACAAAGGATACCGTGTGCAGTTCAATTCAGCACTAGGCCCCTTTAAGGGAGGTTTGCGCTTTCACCCTAGTGTGACATCTGGCACCATTAAGTTCTTAGGATTCGAACAAATTTTTAAAAATGCGCTGACAGGTCTACCCATTGGAGGTGGGAAAGGCGGATCCGATTTTGATCCCAAGGGTAAGTCAGATAATGAAATTATGCGTTTTTGCCAATCATTTATGTCGGAGCTTTATCGCCATATTGGGCCACATACAGATGTCCCTGCTGGTGATATTGGCGTGGGCACCCGCGAGATTGGCTATCTTTTTGGGCAATATAAGCGCTTGACCGGTCGATATGAAGGCGTTCTCACGGGTAAAGGATTGAACTGGGGTGGATCCTTAGGCCGTAAAGAGGCGACGGGATATGGTGCCGTTTATTTTGCTGAAAATATGTTGGCGGCTAAAAATGACACATTGCGTGGTAAGTATTGCTTAGTGTCAGGATCAGGGAACGTAGCCATTTATACGATTGAGAAGCTCTACGAACTGGGTGCCAAACCAGTTACGTGTAGCGACTCTAAGGGTATGGTTTATGACCCAAAAGGTATTGATTTAGTTTTGCTCAAAGAAATAAAAGAAAAGCGGCGAGAATCGTTACACGAATATGTCAACGCACGTCCAGAAGCACATTACACATCAGTACAAGAATATCCTCAAGATGGCCATGCGGTGTGGCGCATTGAAGGCGAGGCAGCATTCCCTTGTGCAACACAAAATGAGCTTACTGAGGCAGATGCTAAGGCGTTAATATCAAACGGCATCGTCTGTGTGAGCGAAGGGGCTAATATGCCTTCAACGAAAGGAGCAGTGGATGCCTTTTTAGCGGCAAAGCTTGCCTATGGGCCTGGTAAGGCAGCAAACGCTGGTGGTGTGGCGACTAGCCAGTTAGAGATGGCTCAGAATAGCAGTATGGAGCAGTGGACATTAGAGAAAGTAGATCAGAAACTTAAAGAAATTATGGCCGATATATATCGGCAATGTGCTGAAACAGCAGAAGAATTTGACGAGCCTGACAACCTAGTGCTAGGGGCTAATATAGCGGGTTTTAGAAAAGTAGCTGATGCAATGATTGATCAGGGGGTAATCTAGCCTTTTGCTAAAAAGGTATAGACTGTCCGATAGATGCCCTTCCCTTATTTGGGAAGGGCTTTTCTGTCATGACGATATGAATGTGGTGTTCTTATATTGGCTATGAGTACGTTTTTCATGTGTTAAGGAAATTAAAATGGTTCGACGTCCTTCTATAATTATCAATCGTCTTGACGCTGAACGTCTTCAGCGCTTGATTGACAGTGCAACAGAAAAAGACTTGATGGTGGCGCAGCTGCTGGAGGAAGAGCTAGCTCGCGGAGAAGTGCTTGATCCTCAAGATATTCCAAATGATGTAGTAAGCATGAATAGCCAAGTACGGTTTACTGATTTAACCCGCGGTAGTCAGATGGTTCGTACATTGGTTTACCCTCATTCAATTGGGGTTGTTGAGGATGGGATTTCAGTTATGGCACCTATTGGAGCTGCATTGATTGGCTTAAGAGTAGGTGATGTGATCGAGTGGCCACTACCTAACAACACCAAAGTAAATTTGCGTATTGATGCTATATTTTGGCAGCCAGAGCGAGAAAAGCAGTTTCATCGCTAACTGATTAAAAGATTAAAGCAGTCATAGATAGTGCTTTTAAGTGCCTAAGCTGGATGAAAGTAACTAAATATCAGCTTGGTAAAGTAATTTTCGGTTAGCCATCGGCATCTCCTTCAACCTTATTACGTCCACTTTGCTTTGCCTGATAGCTGGCCATATCGGCACGACTAAGAATGTCGTCGATTGTATTATCACCTTGATGGAAATGACTCACTCCAATACTAGCGGTGACTTGCCATTGGCGTCCTTGCGCCTCAATCGAGCTTTCCGCAATGCTTACACGCAGAGACTCGGCAATGGTGAGCGCACGTGCTGGAGTACAGCCAGGCAACAATACGGCAAATTCATCCCCTCCTTGTCGAGCGGCATAATCCCCTACTGTGAAGCAATATTTAGAAGAAGCATCTAGAAATGGTGGGCCCAGTAGGACTTAAACCTACGACCAAGGGATTATGAGTACAACCAAACAAACTTTGGGATCGCGCCTGCAATGCGTAAACAAAGTCTTTTCAATGAGTTAGGGTTTTCCATGGTTTACATTACTCACATGGTTTTCACCCTGTTAGCAGCCAAATGGCAACCGCATGACAACCAGCTGGCAACCAAATCACTGCCAGCCACGGCAAAATATAGGGTCGATAATTGATAACTCAAAATGTACTATGTACACTAAAATACGCACTGGCTAAAAGAAGTCCCCTAACATGAGTCATGCGATTGAATTTATCGAAACCCCGACGTTCACCCGCCAGATTCAGGTCATTGCCACAGACGACGAATTAAAGGAGCTACAGCGCACTCTGATTGCTCAACCCGACAAAGGTGACCTGATTCAAGGTACGGGAGGTCTGCGCAAAATACGCATGGCGTTGGGCAACCAAGGCAAGAGCGGCGGAGCCAGGGTTATCTACTTTTTGGCAACGGCAGAAAGAGTTTATCTGATACTGGCCTACCCAAAGAGCGTCAAAGATAACTTAACGCCCGCTGAAAAGGCCACCCTGAAAACACTGACCCACCAATTGAAGGAGGAGGTTTCCAAATGAGCATTTTTGACGAACTGCAAACATCGCTGCAGGAAGCCGTTGAGATCAAAAAAGGCAAAACGCAGGCCAGCCGCATCACACGCCATGAAGTGGCTGATGTAAAAGCTATTCGCACCAAGTTACACGTCTCGCAAGCCGAGTTTGCCGAGGCGATGGGCACCAGTGTAGACACCATCAAAAGCTGGGAAACCAAACGCCGTAACCCTACAGGGTTAGCCGCTAAGGTACTGGCGACGATTCAGGATGACCCTGCGTTTTTTGAAGAGCTGGCTTCGCACTAAAGCAATATCGACCATAAGCAAGCATCATATGGGCGAGCTCAAGGAGCTTTATATTGTCGGTAGCTGCCGAACACGCAGATCCACATCAACTGTCAAGTATGACTTGACAGTTGATCGCCCTCGAGCAGCTTACGGACCTACCACATCCATCAGCTTGGCGTAGTCTGTTACCACGTCGTACTTCACTTTATCACCGGTGACCTGCTGACTGATCTCGGCGAAGAACTTGCGAGCACATTCAATCTTGGTTTTTTCGATCTCGCGTAGTTTCATGGACGACATCGAGCCCTTGGTTTCAGCGACAAAGTAGATGTGTTTGACGTTACCTTCTCGGAATGAAATAGCCCAGTCTGGGTTGTAGTCGCCCACCGGGGTAGGAATCAGGAAGCCACGTGGCAACTTGGCATAAACCACCACCTCAGTGCTGGTATCGAGCTCTTTGACAAAGCGACGCTCAACGTCAGAATCAGTAATGGCGTAATCGTAGACATGATTCTTCAGCTTCTGCGTAGCACGTGAGAAATCCTGCCCTGTTTGGCTAGCCATGAAGATATCCACATCATACCGCTCATCCACTTCATCATAAGCCAAGCGCTCGATGACCATGGCGGCTTTCTGCTCAGTGATCAACCGAGAAGCCTCGGCAATGAAATGCTCCGGATTTTGCTGGAACTGCTTAAACACCGCCTCCTTGATGCCTTGCAGTACGCGAGCAGTCGTCTGACGGGTCAACTGTGCATTGGCTGCCACTTTACCCAATAAGTCATAGCGAACCAGCGAGTGGATAGAGTTACCATATTCCGTGGCCGTTTCCTCAACCTTGAAGCCTTCACCTTTTCTCAGTTGCTCGTCAGTCAGTCCATCCTGCTGTATGCCTTTCTGCACAGTATATTGCAGCGGCGTCACGCGCAGCGCCTGGTTCAGGGACGCAATACACTTTTGAACCAGCTCATCCGAGTCGAATTCGACACGGTACACCGCTTTGCGGTTGATACGCTGCCATAGCGCCTGGAATTCTTTTTTGTCGAAGTTAGCGTTGAGGGGGTTGGTTTTGGGTTTACGGCCATCCTCGATCTTCGGCAGTTGAGCATCGCTGAACACACTGTCGATCAAGTCAAACACCTGATCGGCATAAGGCTTCAGGTCATCCGGTAGATCGGCCAAGGTACCCTGCTTTTTGGCATTGTGATAATCATCCGTGATTTGGTCATCATTATCGGTATAGTCGTTCTTTACTAGGTAACGGTAAATCTGTTTGGCCATAGCGGCCGTCACATCTATCGGGCCTTCTTCGGTGAGTAACTGCTTACCAGTAAAGTAGGCTTCTGTTGCCTGGCGCGGCCGAGCACTCAACGTATCACCAATCTCCTGTTGCAGACCAGCGACAAAGTCCTTGTAGCTTTCACTGGCAATCACGGTCAATACGTTGATGGTGTGCACCACGGCGAGGTTATCCATACGATCACCGTGCTGATCCACCGACAAGCGTAACCCGCGCCCCACCTCCTGGCGCCGTGAGATAGTGTTATCACTGTGTTTGAGCATGCACATGACAAAGACGTTGGGATTATCCCAGCCTTCACGCAGGGCCGAGTGGGAGAAGATAAATCGTGTCGGCTCCTGGAAGGACAGCAGGCGTTCTTTGTCCTTCAATATCAGGTCGTAAGCGTCGACATCGTCAGAATCAACCGATCGCGCCCCAACTTTAGGGTCTTTCAAACGATTGGTCTTCTTGTCGATGGAGAAGTAGCCGTTGTGCGTGCTCGCCGCGTCGATACCGTCCAGATACTGCCGGTAGGCTTCATTATCGATGGCCAGCTCAGATAAATATTCATTCTTTAGCAGCTGATATTCTTCTTCGAAGATGCGGGCGTACTCGCCCTTCTCATCCGGCTGGTCATAGTCGCGGTACTTGACCACCTCGTCGATAAAGAACAGCGACAGCACCTTGATGCCCTGAGAAAACAACTGCTTTTCCCTGTCCAAGTGGGCTTTGATGGTTTCGCGGATCTGAATGCGCCGGATGTCACTCTCAGACACATCGCCGTTGGCTTCACCGGCCCTCAATACGAGCCCATTGGTAAACTCCACGGTGTCGGTGGTGGCGTCGATCTGACTGATGGTGAAGCCATCACGGTATTGGTCCAGCTCGCCGGACTCGGCAAATAGGTCATCCCGGAACTGCAGGCGGCGCAACTGGCGTTTAATCTCACCGGACTTAAGCCTGATTTCCATCTCGATGCGGGCGATAGGCGCTTGCCTGGATATATCGATACCTTCCAGATACAGATAGGCATTGGTGCCCGCCAGGCCTCGCGTCTGGATGCCACGCACAGCAATCTTTTTAACCAGCTTCTGGTTATAGGCATCCAGCGCATCTAACCGGTGAATACGGTTGTGCTGGGTTCGGTGTGTGGCCGAATAACGCAGGATCATCAGCGGCTTGAACTGGGGCAAAGCCTCCATGGTGGCTTTGCCTTCCATCTTCTGCGGTTCATCCAGAATCAGTATGGGGCGGTTGGCGGCGATTACATCGATCGGCTTGCGCGACTGAAAGTCATCCAGCTCGTCGTAGATTCGGCGGTTGTCCTTGCCCCGCGCGTTGAAGGCCTGGATGTTCATCACCATGACGTTGATACCGGCATCTGATGAAAAGCTTTCCAGCTCGTGCAGTCGCTTGGAGTTATAGATGAAGAAGCGCGCCTTCTTGCCATAACTCTCGGTAAAGTGATCTGCGGTGATCTGAAGGGACTTGTATACACCTTCACGGATGGCAATGGACGGCACCATGATGATGAACTTGCTCCAGCCATAGCGTTTGTTCATCTCGAAAATTGTCTTGATGTAGCAGTAGGTTTTGCCAGTACCGGTCTCCATCTCCACGTCCAGATGGATGCGTGTCGCTGCCAGAGCATCCTTTTTGTAGGCCGCCTTGACGGGCCCCCGGTTACCCTTTTTGTCGTAGGTAGTGAATTCGGTCAACGACTCAGCAACCGGCAAGTTCTGCCGACGTTGAACAGCCTGGATATTCTCCAATACCTTAGCTTCGCTGATGGCCAGGTCAGCGTTCTTGAAGCCTTCGTTATCAAAGGCGCTGGCTTGCGAACGTTGGCCTGGGTCAATCCGGTAAGTGAGGCCATCATGCATGGGTTGATGGACGAAACAGTCCACCACGGAATCCACGGCATGGGTCTGGTAGGCCTGGGTTTTAAACTTCAGCTTCATGGCAATCCTTTCTGCAGTCTTTCTGCACTCCTTTCTGCAATGTACGTATATTTATGGCTTGCAGAAAGAAGTAAGCGTTTGTTTAGTAAGTATTTATCGAATTTAAGCGTTGCTTTTTCTTTCTGCAAGCTGCCAAATTGGATGCCCTCTGGAGCCTGAATTATGAATGCGCCCGCGCCGCCTCAGTTTGGTGACCAGGTTGCTGATTTTTGTGCGCTTCTGCTCAGGAGACAGGCCGTCACTGAGTTTGTCCATTAACAGCTTGTCGATTTCCGAGCGGGTAGCGTGCCCGAACTTCTCAAGGTAATCGATCAACAGCTTCGCGTAGAACTCGTCGTCCTGGGCGCGTGTGCGTATGTAGTCCACTTTGTCTGACGTGGCCTTTGCCACTTTTGCGGACACATATAAATTGGGCTTTCTTCCTTCGATCAAGCCAGCGCGGCGAAGACGTGTGATCGCTTCATCAGGCAATGGCAGCTTTTTCTGCACACGGTCCAGGGCCAGGATGTCGGCTAAAGGTAGGTCGGTTTTCTGGATTAGCAGGCGGCTGTAGGCCGGGTCCACAACGCCCCCATAGATGGTCAATCGCACTGCACTAGCTTCACTCAGGTCGTAGTCCGGCATAGGAAAGTATCGCTTGGCCTGGCGGGCATACATATCGTGGATGCCAAAGCCCATGGTGTCGATCATGTTCAACTCGGCCATAGCCTGGGCCAGGAAGGGGTTGCGATACTTTCGGGGTACCCGGTTTCCTTCAAGATAGTCGCCTGGTTGACCCTCAAAAAACATGCCCTCGTTCTCGAATACCAAGCGGTCCGGCTGTTCAATAACAATAACCCGACCATTCCGTGTGTAGTCCTGGTGCGCAATGCAGTTATGCAAGGATTCCAGCACGATCTTCTGATCGTATTTGGCCACTTCTATAGGCAGTAGTTCGTCCTGTGGTAGCAGGCGCAGCTGAATATTACGGATGCGACGATAAAGCCAGGAAGTGCTCAACAAGAAAGGAGGGGAGAAATGCTCGTAAGCCCGCTCGGGACCTTCCAGCTTCCAGGTCATCTGGGCAGGGTGTGGAGAAAGCTTCCATGTGGACTCTGGCTTGCCTAAAAGTAATAGCGTCGTGCGGGTAATTGCTCCGTTCTGAGTGACTCGGGCACGATCCAGGAATGTGGAGAGCGGCCACGCTTCCACCTCTTCGGCCGCGAAACGGTTGGCGTACTTTTTTGCGAAGGCTTTTCGAGCCCTCTGCAGTGCAGCTTCATCCAGGTCCTCAAACGTTGCGCTTGACACTGGCTGGGCTGTCCAGTCTTCGGCAATAGTTTGCTGGCGGATTTCATCTTGTTTGGCGAAGCCCAATGGCACGAGGCTTTCACCCGCTCGGGAGTAATAATGGCCTTTCCAAGCAATTGGTATGCCGCGCGGGGCAGCCGGAATTTCAAACAGTACCACCCGACCGGCGGTGTCTTCCAATACATGAATGTTACGGAAGGTCACGCTCGGTTCCGTGCTTTGGGCAATTTGATGCTTTAGCCCATTCAGGCGATCAGCTTCTTCTCTGTAGTGAGTGCCTGAAATCGCACGTGTTTTGTTATTAACGCCAAAAACCAGCCAAGCGCTTTCCTGCCCTGAGAGGTTGGCTTCATTGCTCAAAGCCGAGAAGTACTCACCAATCTTATCGGTCTTGTAGTTCTCGTCGGCCTGCTTGAACTCCACCACCTCGTTTTCCCAGGTGCCGATCAGGGTATTAAGCAGCGTTTTGAGAGCTAGCTGGTCCATACTGCGATCCTCAGAGGCTTCTGACTTCAGTGCTGGGCGACAGCTGACGGAAGATCTGCTCGACGTTGATCTTCACCGCATCAGAGGCAAAACCATTGTCACGGAACACCACCCGCAGTGGTTCATGCTTGGCCAGTTCCTTGACCAGCTCTTCGGTAACGCCCGTGTCGAAGCAGGCGACCAGAGCGTTGTCATCGACGAAGAACACGGTTTTGTCTTGCAGGGTTTCGCGGCGAATCGGCAGGGTCAGATCCACACCCCAGTCCACCAGCACCTGGAACAGCAGATCTTCCGGCGTTCGGTCCGGTTTGACGTTGTCCACCGCTTCCAACAGGTCACCTTGAGACAGCTCATCGGGACGGTAGTAGATGTCCTTCATGTTAGAGGTGTCGACCTTGAGCACCCGGAAGCCGACATCGCGGTTCCAGTTGGGGTGGCAGTCGCCGTCAAGAACTTGCCTGCCAGCGCGGCGGACGCGCTCCCGACTTACTTCCGGGATCGTCTTGAATCCGGCCTTGAAGGCTTCTGACTTTTCGTCCGCCGCTTCATCAAGCTGGACCATGATGAATTTCCTATTCCCGCCGTCTTTCGCGTTCTGGAGCATTACGGAATGAGCCGTGGTCGACGACCCTGCGAAGAAGTCAAGGATGATGTCTTTATCCTCCGTCATCATCTCGATGACTTCCTGCAGAACCAATTCGTCCTTAGGGAAGTCAAAAAGGTCGCCCCCCATCAGAGCCCGCAAGCGCTTCGAAGCGGCGCGGCCGTCTTGATAGAACACGCTGTAGGGTGTCTGGAGCTCCTTGTCTTTCAGATAGCTTTTGATGCAGGGCACTGCGTTCTCGTCGTCTCCAAAGTGAACTCGGTCGGCATCAATCCACTCCTGCATGCGCTTTGGATCGCTTGTCATCCAGCCGCGTGAGGGAACCTTTACTGGTTTCTTGGTTCTTGGATGAGGCACCTCGTACCTTGGCCCGCCGCCACCTGGCCAAGAAATATCAGCTGCAAAGTAGACGCCTCGGCTGTCAATATTGCTGTAGTGTTTGTGCGCTTTCGAAGGATGACCGTCGGCCAGCGACCGATACCATCCCTTCATTCCTTCCGTCATCGCTTTGTAGTCGTTACCGTATTGGCGTTTCAGCCGCTCATATTGCGCATAAATCTCGTCCAGCCCCTTTTTTCGTTGCCGCCAAGTCACCCCGTTCTCGCGCAGATATTCGGAATCGCGCGCATAGCACACGATGTATTCGTGCGAGACCGAAACCAGCCGCGAGTCATTCTTGCGCCCAGCCGCCCAAACCATGTCGGCGACGAAGTTGGACTGGCCGAAAATCTCGTCCATGATCAGACGTAGCCGTGGCTGTTCGCCCTCATCGCAGGACACGAAGATGGCCCCATCTCGCGTCAGTAGGTTTTTCGCCAACCTGAGGCGTGGGGCGATCATGGTCAACCAGTTGGAGTGGAACCGGCCATTGCCTTCCGGGTTCGCGACAATGCGCGCGCCTTCCTCGCTCCGTTCGCCCGAGGCAATTTCCTGCGTCACCTGATCCGTGGCAAAACTGTCTCGATAAATGAAATCCTTGCCCGTGTTGTAGGGCGGGTCGACGTAGATCAACTTGATCTGTCCGAGGTAAGTGTCCCGGATCAGCTTGAGCGCTTCGAGGTTGTCGCCCTCGATGAACAGATTTTTCGTCGTATCGAATTGAAGACTTTCACCCGGAATGGGGCGTAGCGACTTGTTGATCGGCGCATTCGCAAGCGCTAACGCATCCCGCTTCCCCGGCCAATCCAACCGATACCGCTCCTGCGGTCCTTCTACAATGGAGTCACTCAGTTCCTGCCGTAACTGATCGAAATCCACCGCCAGGCGTATTTTCCCCGTCGCCTCATCCTTAGCTTCGGTCACGCAGCCGGGAAACAGCTCACGAATCTTGGCAATATTTTCCTGGCTCAGATCCGGGCTGTGCATTTTCAGTTTTTCCATCGTATTGCTCTCAGTTTCTCTGTGAAGCAGTCTGCTGTTGCATCAGCCGCTGCAGTTCCTGTTTGGCATCGCGCAGCTGGGCATTTATGGCTACGCGCTTGTTGAATTGTTTCTCGCGGTCTAGCCGCGTTCTGATCCGTTCGACTTGTTTCTGCTGGCTGACGATGGCCTCGGCAAGCTCAATATGCTGTTCCAGCGTCAATCGCTCGGGCTGCGCCGCAGGTGTTCCCACGGTATAGCCCGCTGCCGCGCCATCGCGGATTTGTGGGGGTGGTGTGCGCAGATCCTCTGTAGCGCTGGCCACCTTACCTTGAACTAACGGACTGAGTAATTGCTCATAAAGCCCGGCCATATCCAGTGCCACCGGGAGCGGCTGACGCGGAGAGCTCTCCGGCTGCCAGTCCGTTTCGAAGTAGCTTCCCACTACCCAGCGGCTACTGTCCGCGGCACTTTTGGGGCTTTGCGCGGGCCGTTTGTAAGCTGCTGTTAGCTTAATGCGGCCACCCTGTGCCAGCTCAAAAATTAGCGGAAAAGGTATGGCGCGGTCGATGGCCTTGAGTACGTCCTGGTCCAGACTGGCACCCTTGAGGCTGAGACGAAAAACCTGGATTTCTGTCACTGCAGGCGTGGCTGGCAGATTGACCGTTTCCGGGGCCAGTTTGTAGGCCCAATTGATCTGCTCCACCTGTTGGACAAAGCGTTCCTTAAGGGCTGCACTGACGGAGGCATGCTCGTATATCTTGCTCTTGGGCACCACTCGGCCAAAGGCCGCCTGCTTTGGCCAGGCATAGAGGGTCATGCAGTGCTGCCCTCGATGACCAAAAAGGCAATCAGCTCAAAATCATCCAGCCCCTGTATGGTGGTGGTCAGTGCCGTGGTGCGGCCGCCGCCAAACAGGCTGTCGATGTCCTTTTCGTCCTTCACTTCGATCATGCTGCGAATGGCCTGGCTGAGCAGGTCGGAGTAGGGCTGCATATTGCGCCCGTCCTGGGTCCGATCATTGAACAGCTGGCACAGGGCGCGGATCGGTTCATCCTTGCCCTTGCAACTACTGCGGATCAGGTCGAGCAGGCGCTTGACTTCGGTATGGTCGGCAATCACCTCACCGTCGTTCCCGATATACACCAGGTAATAGGGGTGCAGACGGTTCTGCTGATTGACGTTGACGCTTTCGTGGATGTTTCTCAGGGCGAAAATAACACCAGGCAGTAAGCCGACGCCCGGTTGCGCCGGAACGATGGCGTGCATGCCGAAAGGCACGTTATCCAGCTCGCCGTTGGCTTTCACATAATTCAGCAGGTCCATGCGAAAGTCGTTCAGGCCCAGATCGGTGATCGAGATGCCAGCTTTGACGTCTTCCAGCTCGATGACTTCATTTTGCAGGCGCTTGAGCTGCTCCTTGCGATAGGCAATATCACTGGATTTGGCGGTGAGCACGTTGTCATCACCGGTGGCAGTGACATCGGCGATCACCATGCGATTTTCTACCCGCTCCTTGAGGTTGATGTATTCATCCAGGCTGATATCCGGCCAGTAGTTGACCAGCTGGATTTGCTGGTTGGGTGAACCGATACGGTCGATGCGGCCGAAACGCTGGATGATGCGCACCGGATTCCAGTGAATGTCATAGTTAATCAGGTAGTCACAGTCCTGAAGGTTCTGGCCTTCGGAAATGCAGTCGGTACCAATCAGAATATCCAGCTCGCCGGGCTCATCCGGTAACGCTATCGCCTTTTCCTTGGAGCGTGGCGAGAACAGGGTGAGCAGGCTCTGAAAGTCGTAGCCTTTTCGCAGGGTCGACTTGGGTGCGTCAGAGCCAGTCACCTTGCCGACATGCAATCCGCGCTTCAAGGCCATCGGCGCAAGGTTGTCATACAAGTAATCGGCCGTATCGGCAAAGGCAGTGAAGATCAGCACCTTGCGATTGCCGGGGTTCAGCGGCCGGTCGATCTTGTCGTTGATCAGTTTGAGCAGGTGTTGCAGCTTGGTGTCATCCGCTGGAGCTACCTTGCGCATGGACTCCAACAGGTTGTCGATCAAGGCCAGGTCTGCTGCCAGGTCGTGACGCCAGGAGGGCAGGTCCATATCCGCCAGGCTGATCTGAACTTTTTTACCTACGGTAAATTCGTCCAGACCCGAGAAGCTCTCGTCGTCATCAAAGGCGTCGATATCATCCAGGTAGTCTCCCACTTGACCGGCTTTGCCGCTGGACTCGAAGGCGTCGATTGCTTCCAGTGTACGAGTAATGTTGCCGCTGAGCGACGCCAGTGTCAGGCGGAAAGCGGCCACGGAGCTTTCCAGACGTTTGAGCAGGTTGGTGGTCATCAGGGCCTGCAGGCTGCGCTCACGGTCGGCCTGGCGCAGCTTGCCTTTGCCACCTTCTACCTGGGTATCGTACAGCTCTTCGTACTTGCGCAACCGGCTGGGTAGGATGTAACTGATGGGGGCGTAGACTGAGAGCTTGAGCACCGATAACTGGCTGAAAATCTCGTTGAGGTCAGCCACATCCTGACGTTCAGTAATCGGGCAGTGGAACGACAGCGGCTTGCGGCGCTCGGGGAAGTGACCAATGTCGGTGGTGTCGTAAAAGGTCTGGATATGCTTGCGCGAGCGGGCAATGGTGACCGAGTCCAGCAGCTCGAAGAAGTCGAAGTCCAGGGCTTTGAGGATGGACGCTGCGGTGCGCTGCTCCGGGGGCAAGTCCGACCAGGCGTTGAAGGCCTTCTGTGCCCGGCGGAAAATCTCTTCCACACTGGTGTTGGTTTTCAGATGCTTGCCCAGGGCATCGGACTCACCCTCGTAGGCCAGCGCCAACTGGTTGCGCAGATCGACAAAGCGGTTGTTGACCGGCGTGGCAGACAGCATCAGCACCTTGGTCTTCACCCCGGCGCGGATAACCTTGTTCATCAGCTTCTGGTAACGGGTTTCACGGTCCTTGTAGACGTCGTTGTTGCGAAAGTTGTGAGACTCGTCGATTACCACCAGGTCATAGTTACCCCAATTGACCCGGTTCAAGGGCATGCCGAAGGACTCGCCCGAGGTGCGGGACAGATCCGTGTGGCAGAGCACGTCATAGTTGAAGCGGTCTTTGGCGAAAATATTGGTGGTCAGGTTGCTGTTGTAGTTGCGCCAGTTGTCCGCCAGTTTCTTCGGGCACAGCACCAGGACTGACTTGTTGCGCAGCTCGTAATACTTGACCACGGCCAGGGCAGTGAAGGTTTTGCCGAGGCCTACGCTATCGGCCAGGATGCAGCCGTTATAGGTTTCCAGCTTGTTGATGATGCCGGTGGCTGCGTCCTTCTGGTAGTTGAACAACTTGTTCCACACCAGGGTATCGCGATAGCCGGTCAGCTCATTCGGCAGCACGTCTTCGTCAACATCTTCCAAGAAATCCCGGAAGATGTTGTAGAGCATGATGAAATAGATGCGCTCGGGGGAGTTCTCCTGGTAGACCGACTCGATGTGCTCGCAGATAGCAGCGGTAACGTCTTCTACCTTGTCAGGGTCATGCCAGATCTGATCAAAAAGTTGCAGATACATCTGCACATGGCTGGGATCGTCCATGCGATTGACGAAGTTGGAAACGGCATTGCCTTGTTGGTAACCCAAATCGACCGCGGTGAAGCCGTTGATAGGCATATAGGCAGCCGCTTTTTCTTGCCCGCCGATATACATAAAAGGCTGCATAGGGGCTTTGGTTTTGTTCGAGCGAAATTGGGCCTTCTTGCGAATCCACTGTGCACATTCCCGTGCGACTGCGCGTTGAGTGAGCTTATTACGCAGCTGAATCTCAAACTCGGTACCATACAGCCCGCTTTCACGCTGGGATTTTGGGATGAAAAACTCCCGCCGCTCTTTTTTTAGCCTGTCTGTGACTTCATTGGGTACAAAGGTAGGTGCGGTGAAGATGAACTGCAGGCTGTCGACGCCGGAAAGCTCTTTCTTCAGCGCTTCGAAGGCGTAGATAGAGAAGCAGGAGGCGGCAATCTTCAGCCTGGCACCTGGGGTGACGGTCGCTTTGAGGTCGTCGCCCAAGAGGCGGTTGATGTTGTCGATCATTTCCACTGTCTTCACCGCATGGGGCGATTTCGAGACATTGGCGACTATTCGTCGCGCCCATCACTAACGCACTAAATATTCATTGCCGTTAGACAGTAATAAAAATGAGAGAAGATATAAATAGAAGGGAGCTAAAACATGGCAAAAGGAGCCAGAAATCAATAAATCGCTATCGAGGAAAAGCAGAACCTTTAGAAATGGTGGGCCCAGTAGGACTTGAACCTACGACCAAGGGATTATGAGTTCGTTTTTAAAACAATAAGTTACTGACACACAAGGAAAAGCAACCGTAATCGAGCGAAAGGTACAGTTCTTTGGAATCAGTAGCTTAGCGAAGGTTGAGGATAGCACACGAAGCTGGTGTGTGTACCTAGAGAGTACCTTGATAGGCGATGAGCACCAGATCGAAAATCAGCGGAAACTCCAAACTCTATGGCAGCTCAGTCTCGAGCATATCGTGTTCTTATACGAGCTTGTCATAACCCTAAATGGCTACACTATATACTGTGCAGCCATGAAGAGTTTTAATGTAAAATTAGCCTCCAAACAAGTTATCCCCGAATCGCTTTAAAACACAAGGTTATATAAAAATACACTTCCGATGCTTTCTATTGATCTCAAGTTTTCTCAAACGACTTCATAACCCCATCAAGTAATGCAAGAGCCAATTCCTTGTTAGTGTCTTCATACTTCAGCTGCCTTAGCAGGTATGAGTATGCAACCACTAATATTTCTCTCTTCCCTGCAGAGACTTCTTCTGCCCATCTCCGACAACTACGAACATAGACCTCGTAAGGGCAATCTTCTAAATATGCATCCAGATCACCCCACAACCTGGCTTGTCGTATAGTTGGCCAGGAAGCATCCAAGATGGTTTCAGGATGAAAAATCAAACTCAACTCGAGCGTTAAGGGATCCAAGCTGGCAGGACCATACTCAACATCTCCGTAATCTATTAAAACGGCAGAGTCAAAATCAGATATGAGAGAGTTGTAAACATGCAAATCTCCATGAACACAAGGCCATCTTACTTGATACTCCCGATTTTCCATTCGCCGAAGAAAAGACAAGTCATAGCCACCTTTTAATTTCTCATAAGTCCTGTCTGACAGAAGTCTTCTGCGTATTTCTGATATATTCCGCCTAGTACTAGGTACTCCCTCGCCCCATTGGCGAGTAGTATTCTTTATAGCTTCTACAACCTTATCAGAGAACTGTGGAGCGTCCTGAAGAACGTCTAAAACAGATTTATCGTACCCATCGGCCAGACCATAAAAAACCCCAGCTAGTGCGCCTCCACCAAACTCGATTGTTGCCAGCTTCCTTGGCGTCGCCTCTGGCCTAAGCCTTGAAACATGGATATCAAACCTTCTGGCTTCATCTTGTATTTCTGCCATGGAACCAATCTTAGCAACAGCATTATGTATTAATGCCCCACTGGTATCGGTAACCTTAACACGCAAGACTTTTGCTCCCGACAACCCTCCACCAAGCTGTATTATTTTGCAAAAAACTCCTCCAAATTTTTTTGCAAAAATCCTCAGAATTCTCTGCTCAGCTAAACTTAGAGCAACCGTTCCTCTGTCTACCTCTACCTCAGATAGACTATCTATAGCCTGATAAACAACCTGTATTTTTTCAGGAAGTTTTTCGAAATCTATTTTTTTTAAAAAATCTACTGTCCCAAACGTTTGACCTTGACTCCAAATATCAACTTGCTGCTGCTCATTAAGCATTATTGGAATAAAGTTCTCAGCAGATGAACCAGTCAAAACCAATATCGGAACCCCAGGAAGTGCACTTCTCGATCTAGTAAAAACACTCAGCCCATGTTCAGGCTCCTCATCTAAAGCCTCATTCTTTGTTGGAATTTTTAAATCCAAGATGACGTAATCTAAATGCTTTTCATCGATAGCAGAATAAGCTTCATCCCTGCTTTTCGCAAAAAAGCAGTTCACATCCACCTGAAGATCTTCGATAACTTGCTTTATTTCATCAACAAAGCCGACATCATCCTCGACAATTAAGAGATGCATACCTGAATCCGTGAGACCGCCCCCCGGAAGCACTTCTAACCCACTGACCTGCATGGCAATATAGCCATTATCGCCATTCACCCAGACAGTGCCATGCCCAACATAAAGTTCCGCGCCAGTCGCCGCA
>NZ_JAKGAY010000039.1:0-29066 GCF_021532545.1 Halomonas sp. Cn5-12 | reverse complement strand
ACTGCGGCTCCAGAGCGACGACCCTGGCGATGGTCTTCAAGCTGCTTCAGAGCGCCCAGAAGCGCTGGAAGCGGATCAAGGGGTTCAACAAGCTGGAGCTGGTCGTGAACAACGTCCAGTTCAAGGATGGCGAACCCTTGACCGATCAGTCAGACAGGACTGCCGCCTGACCGGCCATACACAGAATTTGACAATAACTCCATAACCAAGCGATGAGTGGCAATAAGCGTTGGGCACCGTGCCAACAATGCTAAACCCCAGACGTTGCCATAAGGCCACGGCGACTTGGTTGCTGGCCACTACGGCGTTGAACTGCATGGCTATAAAACCATGTTGGCGCGCAGCTTGCTGTGAGTGTTCGCACATGGCTCGCGCAACCCCTTTACCTCGCGCGTGCGGCGTTACCATATAGCCGCAGTTACACACGTGGCTACCAGGGCCAGCGGCATTCGCTTTTAAGTAGTAACTACCTAGCAACTGCCCCTGTTCGTCTTTCACTGCAATACTGAGCAGTGGTGTTTTGCACCACAGTGAAAAAGCGTCGTCATAAGTGATGTTAGGATTTATCGCGTAGGTTTCTTCGGCAGCTACAATGGCCTGGAACGTGGGCCAAAATAGGGCGAACTCATCCGCACTCATTGGTGAAAATTGAAGGGTTTGCATGGGTCTTTTCTCGTTCATTAAGGCATAAGCTACGTTAGCATATTCTGATGCGGCTCAGCACAGTTGCATCGTTCCCCACCGAGTGGGCCATAAATTACAACGAGAGGGCTTGGCAATGACCATAGAGAGCGCACTGACCTACTTTTTAGCTATCTTTGTGTTTGCCGTGACGCCTGGCCCAGGAATTTTTGCGTTACTAGCCAAGGGGATGTCGGCGGGTACGCGTCCGTGTATCCCGCTGGCGCTGGGTATGGCGGTGAGCGATGTGATCTATTTATTGCTGGCGTTCTATGGCCTAGCAGCGCTGGCCGAAAACTGGGGAGAAGCTTTTACGCTGCTTCGCTATGCGGGGGCCGCATACCTTTTTTACCTGGGCTGGAAGATGTGGACCGCGGACGTGACGCCTCACGCACTAGACACTATTCCGCTTAGTAGCGGCGCTTGGCGGCGGGATATCTTTAAGAGCTTTCTACAAGGCTTTCTGATTTCGGCCTCTAATCCGAAGGTCATTCTGTTCTATATTGCGTTTTTACCCACCTTTATCGATCTCACCGTGCTAAACCGGAGCGATATGTTTCTGGTGGTGGGCTTAACGCTGGTTGGGTTGATGATGGGCTTAATGCTGGTAGCATCGTTTGCTTCCTCTGCGCGGCGCTTTTTTCAATCGGCGCGCGCTCAGAAAGGCACCAACCGTACCGCAGGCTCGCTGATGGTAGCGGCAGGTGCTTTTCTCGTTGCGAAAGGGTGAGTAGAGCGGCTTAACGTATGGCTTGGGCAACAATCTCATAGCTGCGCAGCCGATCAGCGTGGCTATAAAAGTCGCTATTAATCATAAGTTCGTTAGCGCCGGTACGTGCTTGAAACTCTTCTAATTGCGCTTTTACTGTTTCCGGGCCGCCAATAATAGCCGCCCCCAAAAACTGCTCTACTTGAGCGCGCTCCATGGGGGACCAGTCTAACGTGTCGACGGGGGGCAGTGACTGGGTCGGTTTACCACGAATTAAGTTTAAGAATTTTTGCTGAGCGGTGGTGGCCAAGTAGTGCGCCATCTCGTCGCTTTCCGCCGCCATGACAGGCAGGCCCACCATCGCATAAGGTGCCTCTAAATGCTTAGATGGCCGGAAATTATCCCGGTATAGGCGCAATGCTTCAAAGAGATAGCCCGGCGCAAACTGCGCAGCAAAGGCGAAGGGTAGGCCGAGCTTTGCCGCGAGCTGTGCGCTGTAACCGCTGGAGCCCAGTAGCCAGATGGGGACATGGGTGCCTTGGCCTGGAACGGCTTTAACGGTTTGGCGAGGGTCCGCATCGTCTAAATAACGGCGCAGCTCTTCAAGTAGCTCTGGAAAATCATCAACTCCTGCATGGGCGTGGCGGCGCATAGCCCGCATGGTGGCACCATCTGAGCCAGGCGCGCGGCCCAGGCCAAGGTCAATTCGCCCTGGGTAGAGGGTTTCCAGAGTGCCAAACTGCTCGGCAATCACTAACGGTGGGTGGTTAGGCAGCATAATACCCCCGCTACCCACGCGAATGGTAGATGTTTGCCCCGCCACATGGCCAATTAGTACGGCGGTGGCCGCACTGGCAATCCCTGCAATGTTGTGGTGTTCGGCTAACCAGTAGCGCTGATAGCCCAAAGACTCCGTATGCTGGGCTAAAGAGACGCTATCACGAAACGTTTCAGCAGCGTTGCCGCCTTGGCGGATGGGCGCTAGGTCAAGAACAGAGAGTGCGGTTGAGGCAAGTTGGCTCATAAGTCACCTGATAAACATGCATGGTCGGCGGGCCAAGTTGTTAGCACGCTTCATAATACTATGTGTATGCGGGCAGCAACGAGCAAAAACAAGGTGTCAAGCGAGCAGAGTTACTCTCGGGGCGGTGTGGGTCGCACTAGGATTTCATTAACGTCAACATGGGGTGGTTGCGACAGAGCATAGATCACCGCATTGGCGATATCGCGGTCTGCTAGCGCGTACTTGGGTGGTT
Source organism: Halomonas sp. Cn5-12 (assembly GCF_021532545.1). Classification (NCBI taxonomy): domain Bacteria; kingdom Pseudomonadati; phylum Pseudomonadota; class Gammaproteobacteria; order Oceanospirillales; family Halomonadaceae; genus Halomonas; species Halomonas sp. Cn5-12. Next base: position 26,420 of record NZ_JAKGAY010000039.1, on the reverse strand, counting down.
CATCAAAGAAGGGAGTATCGACCATGCCAGGCTCAATCAGCGTCACCCGCATGCCGGTGCCGCGTAACTCCTCGCGCAGATTATAACCAATACCCGTTACTGCCCACTTAGTGGCGCTATACATGGAGCCTGGGATGGTGGTGCGGCCTGCGGCAGAGCCGGTTAAAAGAATATGACCCTGGCGGCGTTTTAGCTCTGGCAAGCAGGCTTGCAGCGTAAGGCCAACTCCGTAGATATTGGTGAGAATCATCTCCCGCCAAGCAACATGATCGGCGCTGCTAAACCCACCCGGTGAGCCACCGCGACCTGCATTGGCGAATACTGCATCAATGTGGCCGAAGGTTTCAATCGCCTGTTCCACCATAGCTTGCTGCTGGCTTAAGTCGGTGACATCAACTTCGCAGGTGAGTACGTTCTCTGGACCAAGCTCTTGAGCAAGCGATGTCAGCTTATCGGCTGAACGAGCGGCAAGTACCAACTGGTAGCCTTCACGAGCCGCTGCACGAGCGGTGGCCGCACCAATGCCGCTGGAAGCGCCGGTAATTAACAGTACGCGGTCATGCATCGCTTACTCTCCTTGCTCATTAAACTGGGTGAGCTTTCAGCATGGCTAAAACCTAATCAGGTTGCAAATCGGGCTCAGCGCTGCTGTTTTTACTCTTTACGTTGCAGCATGGCAGAGAGGTCAAGAATCGACTGTGCCATATCCGCCATGCTTTTGCTTTGGTCCATTGAGGTTTTTCGCAGAAAGCGGTAGGCCTCCTCTTCACTCATGGACTGGTGCGCCATGATTAATCCTTTTGCCCGCTCGATTAGCTTGCGTTCACGGAGAGCCTTGCGGGTATTCTCCAGCTCGTCGCTTAGCCCCTGTAAGCGGCTGGATTGAGCATGAGTGAGCTCCAGTAGTGAGCGGCTAAGCGGAGAGTTGAGGGCGTTGGCGGTTAGGTCGCCAAGCGGCTGAGTAGAGTGAAGGGCTAGTAACTGTTCACAGGGCGCAGGCAGCGGTCTGTCAGGCTTCGCCTTCGTTTGTTCTAGCTCTGCTTGGGCCTGGACAATTTTATGATGGCAAAGGGCCGTTAATTGGGTATTCAGGGTGTCTTCAACCGTTTTAATCGTATCAATACGTAGGGTGGTGAGCTCGTACCAGGTTTCACCTAACGTATTGCCTGATGCCGTTTGGTGGTGAGAGCGCTGGCAAGCAATATCTCGCAACTGACAAATGTCCGCCAGTGTTCTAGGAGAGAGGGATTGTTGCCAAGTCCCCAGAGCCTCTGGGGTGGCAAATTCTACAAAGGTGTCAAAGCAGCGCTGTTGGGCGTCAACCAACTGGTTCAGCAGCGTACGGTGGGCATTGTCGAAATGACCGAGAGTAAAACCAAAGGCGCCGCAGGCGCGCTCTTGCCCCGCCAGCTCTTTACCCTGCATAAGATGAAAAATAGCGACCAGGGCACGGGTAATGTCTGGGTCGACCGCTGTGTCGGCCGCTTCAAAAACAATCGCTAAGAGATTGCTAATGAGATGGTTAAACGCTTGAGTTGCTGCATCTGGCGATATGTTGAAGGTCTCAATTGCATGCCGTAATACATCTAGTTCATCCAGTGACAGCCAGACGGCAGCAATGCGGCGTAATAAGCGCGCTGTCGCCTGTGGCCGTGACTCCTGGCTAAGCGCTTCGAGACGCTGACGCATCGAGGCTTCCGCCGCTTGACTATGCTGCAGGTAAGTGGCTCGTCGAGTTTTAAAACGCTTGCCTTTTGAGGCTAAGTAAATCGTCGAGGCTCCTCGCTCGCGTTGAAGCACATGAATAAACTGGCTGACATCGCTGACGATATCTGCTGTGGTTGCTAGGTGGTTAAGGTTATCAATGTCGCAGCGCAGGGCGGTTAAGAGTAGCTGTTGGGCAGAAGACATGTTGATTTCCTTATTACTCGCCGCCTAAAGGTAAAAAGCCCCCACAGCGATGCGCATGCAGGGGCGGTGTTAATTAATATTAACGCAATGACAGTGCGCCTGCTCCTGTGTCTTTGCCTACCGCATCACGATAGGCGCTGGCTTCTTCTGCTTCGGTGGCATCACTAAAGCGAACGACCAGTACGCAGGAGGCAAGTACCAATACGGTTAAGCCGAGGTAAAAGAGGCCTTGCTGGTAGCTGAGGCTTTCGCTACGGAATAGAAACGCTGCCGATACAGCGCCCACGTTACCGCCTGCACCGACAATACCGGCCACTGCGCCCAAGGCTTTTTTATTGATAAAGGGCACCACACCAAAGGTGGCGCCTTCCGCCATCTGCACGAACAGGCTAAATACCAGCATGATGCCAATCGCCAAGCTGAGTACATGCATTTGCGAGAAGGTGACGAGAGCGATGCCTTCGCATAGTAGGGCGATAAAGAGCCAGCGGACGCGTCCTTTTAGCCCACCCTGTTTAGCGAATAGGTCGGAAAAAACGCCGCCAAGGGTACGAGCAAAAATGTTCATTAAGCCGAACAGGCCTGCGATTAAGCCGGCGGTTGCCAGGGTAAGATCGAATTTATCGAAGAAGTAGATTGCCGCGATATTGTTGATGGTCAGCTCGACCCCAAAACAGAGTCCGTACACCACAAACAGCGCCCAAACGCGGATATCCTTTGCCGCCGCTAAAAAGCTCTGGGCTGCGCCATGCTCTCCGGTGGCTGGCGGTAGTTCACCGCGGGCGCGCAGCTCGCTGAAGTTGCCGTCTGGGGCATCTTGAGTGAACAGCCAGTAAGCGATACCGGTAAAAAATAGCACTACGCCAGGCACGACCATGGCCAGACGCCAGCCGAGCGCCTCATTAACGCCTAGCATCAGCATGCCCGCAAAAATCAACGGCATAACAATTTGTGTGGTGCCGCCGCCTAGGTTGCCCCAACCTGCGCTCGTGGCATTAGCTGTGCCAACCACATTGGGCGCAAACATCATGGTGGTGTGGTACTGGGTAATCACAAACGAAGCGCCGATAGCGCCAATCGCTAGGCGGGCCAGCAAAAACGTTTCAAAACTGTTAGCCAGACCAATGCCCATAACCGGAATGGACCCGAGCATCAGTAGGCCTGTGTAGGTTTTACGTGGCCCAATACGATCACACAGCACGCCAATCAACAGGCGCACCACCACGGTGATCGCCACCGAGGCAATAATGGTATTGCCGATTTGGGTTTGGGTGAGTGATAGATCCTCGCGAACCACCGCCATTAGCGGCGCAATGCCGAACCAGCCGAAAAAGCAGATATGAAATGCGAACCAGGAGAGGTGAAACGCGCGCATTTGCGGTGTTGAGAAGTTCAACAGTCGAATGCGGTTGGCTTTATTGCGAATGTCCATGGATGGCCTCACAGAGCATAGAACGAGTTTGCCGAGACACAACGCATCAGGCGTTGCGTGGTTACGAGAACATGCCTTCGCCATTGAAGGTCAGGTTCGACGCACTCGTACCCTTGCGGGCCTGGTCCACGCCTACTACTACTGCATAGCAATAAGCAAATACTCCGCCATCTGTCTTTTTAAATATTTAAATCAGTTGCTTACTGTTTTTTCAAAGCAGTGCTAAGGGAAATAAAATCACTAGATTAATCAAGTGAGCGCACTCCTCATGAGCAGAGTGCGCCAAGTTGGGGCAGTGCTGGATGGCTGAAGGGAGTTATTCGTGCAGATATACTGCATCAATATCCAGGGTTGAGCGTTGGCCGATGGCATCAAAGTTAGCCGTGATCCAGTTGTCGGCGGCTTCTCTCCCTTGGTCAAACAGGTGGCATAAAAATGGCCATTCAGAGTTGAGTTTGCTTGAAACCGATAAGCTATCGAGTGCCTGATCGCCACTAATGCGGTGAAAAAGCGACTGCTGGTAGCAGTTTTCAATACCCTGCTCTTCAAGGGTGCGTTTCAACAGCGCGATCATGCGCACTTCTTTAATCAGCGCGGCATTAAAGGTGATTTCGTTAAGGCGGTTCATAATGGCCGAAGCGGAGGTGGGTAGTTCATCACGGCGAATCGGGTTGATCTGTACCAACAGAATATCCCTTGCGCTGCACTCTTCCATTAAGGGGAAGAGGGCTGGGTTGCCCATGTAGCCGCCGTCCCAATATGCTTCGCCGTCGATTTCCACAGCCTGGAACATAAAGGGCAGACAAGCCGATGCCATGACCGCATCGACGCTCATCTCTTCTCGACGAAACACACGCTGTTTGCCGGTGCGCACGTTAGTAGCTGCCACAAAGAGCTTTAGCTGGTCGCACTGGCGTACCCGCTCAAAGTCGATGTGGGCCGCCACAATATCGCGCAATGGATTCAAATTGAGCGGGTTGAGTTGGTAGGGCGACACCAGGCGAGTCATCAAGTCCATGGCGATATAGCCGGGGGAGTGCTCCAAACTCCAATTGCCGGTTAGTACATCCATCGGCGAGCGGCGGATAGGGCTTGCCATGCCCGCGCGGCTTACCGCCTTCCAAAAATTCCTGAGAGATTGCCGGGCGGCCTGTTTACCACCACGGGTAAGGGCATCTGCCATGACTACGCCATTCATAGCGCCTGCGCTGGTGCCACTAATGCCCTCAATCTCAATACGGTCATCTTCCAGAAGTCGATCAATAACTCCCCAGGTATAAGCACCATGGGCTCCACCGCCTTGTAGCGCGAGATCTAGCTTCTTTGCAGCTGCCATCGTCATCCTCACCGTCTGCGTTATGAGTTCCATGCTCAGCATGGCATAAATAACGCATTACGGGAGGAGTGTTATATGGGGAGCAATTTAAGGCGCATCAGCAAGCGGTGAAGGATGACTTGCTGACATCGGTATCTCATAAACAGCCTGCTCCATAAGCTGATCAAGTTGCTTAGCAAGTGCTACGCTTGCTTCCTCCATTAGTGCTAGGGAGGCCAGTTGACCCGTATGATCCCCTTGTCTTGCATAGCGCAAAGCGTCCAAGCCGCTTTCATGGAAGCGGCGGTGAGGAGCCGCCAGCGAGCGATACGCCTCGGTATGTTTGTAGCGCCGCCCCTCGCCCGTAAAGTACCAGCGGCCTAGCGTACAGTGCTGATGATCCACCATGTGGTCCTCGAAATAGGCGGAAAGTAGCTGGTGGTAGATCCGACTTTTCCAAACGGCGTGCTCTAGCTTGGCAGCGTGCAAACAGGCCGTCGTGGTGCTGTGGTGAATCACTTTATACATATGACGTGCTTGATCCATGAGTTGCTCTATCACCTGCTCTGCCGCTTGGGCTGCATTGACCAGCGCCGTAGATGTTTCCCGCTGATGGGCCTGCACGCGAGCATCTTCTTTTAGCAATATGGCAACCTGCTCAATCCAGTGATCCAATTGGTGGCCTAGATGCTGCGTATGGTCGGCAAGGTGCTGGATATCGCTGACGATAGCAGGTAAGCCAGAGGGCTCCTGGTGTATATGAGCCTCCTCTAGCGCCGTGGTCATGGCAAGTGCACGGGTATGCCCGGCGTTATGGGATAGCTCTACACCGATTTTGCGTAGCTCGTGCAGCGCCTGTTCGCTAGCGAGCGGGGCTGCATAGTGAACATCTGCCTGTTGGAAGCGTTGACACTGGTGTTTGATCGTCTGAGCCGTTTGTTCGGCATGATGAAACCGCGCAAATAGGTCTGACAAAGTGGCCCGTTCACTCGCTAACTGCTCGGCATGGTGTTCGGCCCCCGTGCTTAATGAAGTCAGCATATCTGCTCCTTTGGACTGGAGCATGCTGATCGATTCAACCGGTGTCATCAGGCTAATAGCACGGCAACCATGAACGCTTTTTTCAGTCGCAAGCTGAGTACGCAGCTCGGTAACTTCATGCTCTAAACGGCGGATCGTTTGAAAGGGGTGCATAAAGGCAAACATGACCAATACCTGCAGTAGCGGAGCGTTGTGTGATCTTTTATCACAGAGTATTGCAGAGGGTTTCCATGTCTGCCTGGAAAGAGTATCGATTCACGATCAAAATCAACCTCTTGCATATAAAAAGAGGGAGTATTTTCATGCTTCACGACTGCTTTTCTTAATTGTTACCTACCCTTTAGCGGCGAGCTAACGACAGTGCGGTAGGGCAGTTAATCACCTGAGAAGTAGCTAACCACTCCTCATCAGGGTAGTAAGCAAAGACATACTGGTTCTCTTTCAAACTATCAATCAGCGGATATGTGATGTCTTCACGCACGGCGGGGCAGCCGTGGCTACGGCCAAGGCGGCCGGTTTGCGCAATAAAGTCATCGCTAACATAGTCGGCGCCGTGAATAACAATTGCTCGCTCAAAAGCTAGATCGTTCACTTCTGGCTCCAGGCCGTCCAGGCGCAGCGAATAGCCATTACGGCCGTAGTAGCTATTCATAGTGCGGAACAGGCCAATGCTGGACTGATGGCTGTCAGGTGTATTCGAGAAAGCACTAGCCACCGCATCGCCAGAGCCCTGGCCATGTGACACCAGCTCTTCAAACAACAGGGTATGCTGGTGAAGGTCAAATACCCACATGCGTGGCTCTGAAGAGGGGAGCGAGTAATCAATTACGGCTAGGCGCTCTGCTGATGGGTCTGCACAGCTTAGTGCCTGGGCAGCAAGGCGCAGTGCCTCGGGCGTGGCCCCTGGTGCTAACTGGAGTAACTGGTGGTGAAGAGGAGAAACACCCGCGGGCGGTGCTGTTGCCACCTGGGAGAAAAAACTCGCCGCTTGAAGCGGGTAAGAAAGTAACACGATAGGTAAAGAAAACAGTACAGTGGTTATGCGTGAGCGAAAAAGCATGGGTGCAATCCTGACTAAAGTGGCGAAAAAAGGGTACACACGTAGAGTCATAACGAGTAAACGTAAACGGCTATGATAAAAAACGCGTATCGGTACGGGAACAGCTGATATGACGTTAAGCAAAAAGAGTGAAGCCACACCACAACGCTGCATAGTAACGCAAGGAGGGGCGATGAACGACAATCAGCCACTAAGACGATGGGCGATAGGGGCCGCGCTCTGTCTGACGCTAACCTACCCACTGATGGCCACCGCAAGCGAACCCGCTAGCGAAGCGTTACAGCAAGCGCTGACACAACGCATTCAGCAAAGCGGAGAAACGCTGCCGGTAGAGTCGTTTTACCAACTGAGGGATGGGCAGCCTGCTTGGCAGGCTATCAACCGTGTTGAAGCGCTGGTCAGCGCATTGAGTAGCCTCGTGGATGACGGTTTAACGCCGAGTGATTATCAAGCCGCTTCGCTGTTGGATGATTTTCAGCTTAGCCAGCAGCTAGACGCCCAAGCGAAAGCAAGCTTCGATGTGCGCGCTACTCGTTCGCTGCTGTTAGCACTGGATCATTTATCGCTAGGTAAAGTGAACCCTAAAGACGTCGAGCCCAACTGGGACTTACCACGCCCTGAGCGGAGTTATGCACTTCCTCGGGTAGTGCAGGCGGTTGAAGAGGGGGATGTGCATCAGGCGCTGGCTTTCGCTCGCCCCGCATCTCCTGAGTATGCTCAGCTGCGCGAAGCGTTGACGCATTACCGCCGTTTGGCAGAGCAGGGCAGCGTGCCTTACTTGCCGGGGCGTGAGGAGTCGCTGCGTCCCGGCGATATTGATGACGACGTTCAAACGCTACGCCAGCGCCTGACACTCTGGGGCGAGCCCCACCTGCTGGCAGCAGATAGTAGCGCTTACCCCATGGTCGACGTGCAGGCGTCAGGAGCTGACCCTCGCAGCTTCGACCGAGAGTTAGCGCAAGCGGTCATGCGTTTTCAGCGACGCCACCAGTTGCAAGAAGATGGCGTAGTGGGAGAGCGCACACGACTGGCACTGAACATGCCCGTCTCCGCACGAGTGAACCAATTGCGCATCAACCTGGAGCGCGCCCGCTGGATTCGCCCTTCGCTGGAGCGGGCGCCCAACGTATGGGTCGATATTGCAGGCTATCGCTTGCATTATACGCGCCCCAATGGCCAGCATTGGGATACCCGAGTGGTGGTGGGCTCGCCCAGTCGTGAAACGCCGATCATCCACTCCTCGATCAGCCACTTGACCGTCAACCCAAGCTGGACGATCCCACCGACCATCATGCGGGAAGATGTGCTGCCACGGGTTCGCCAGGATGTGGACTATCTAACGCGACAGAATATTCAGGTCGTGAGCCTAGCCGGTGAAACGTTGGATGCCCAAACGATTGATTGGCAGCGTCCTGGAGGCGTGATGCTTCGCCAAGTGGCAGGGAGCAGCAATCCTCTGGGACGTGTCGTGGTGCGTTTTCCCAATAACGATATGATTTACTTGCACGATACCCCGGCAAGAGGGCTCTTTCAGCGTGAGCACAGGGCGCTGAGCTCTGGCTGTGTGCGGGTTGAGGGGGTAACGGAATTTGCCCAGCTCCTACTGCATGACAGCGGCAGCCGCTATCAACTCAATACGCTGATCGCGAATGGCCGCAGCGATCAAAACGTGAACTTGCCTGACCGTATTCCGGTAGCGCTGCACTATCTGACTGCTTGGCCCAACGGGCAAGGCGATGTAGTGTTTAGAGAGGATATCTATCACCGTGATGCGGCGCTGCTCGCAGCGCTCAAAGCGGTGTAAGTCGCTCGTCATTCATCACTACTGTTCATCACTACGGGTAGTATCAAAAAAGCCGCCCCACGTCGTGTGGAGCGGCTTTTTCGTATCGCCGTGGAGAGTACTTATTGGAGGCTTTCGTCGCTGTCGTTATCGCGCTCGTAGTTAGCCACGCTAATGGTGCCGGTTTCGCCACTCTCCAGCGCGGCCAACATCGGCTCGGCTTGGCGTTGGAACGCGATCAGCGTGTCGCCGCTTAGGCTAGTGTTCTCGGGCAGTTCGACCGTCATCGCGTTCACCGGCGTGTTATTGACGATGACTTCATAATGTAGGTGGGGGCCTGTGCTGCGGCCGGTATTACCGGACAGCGCAATACGATCGCCCATCGTGACGCGCTCGCCCTGGCTGACTAATGGTTGTGACAAATGCAAATAGCGGGTGCGGTAGCCGTTGTCATGGCGCACGACGATGTAACGACCGGCAGCATGGTGGTTGCCGACACGCTCGACGCGACCATTCGCAGGCGCGGTGATAGGGGTGCCAATGGGCATCGCAAAGTCGGTGCCGTTGTGCGGGCTCACTCGACCGGTGACCGGGTGTAGGCGGCGTGGGTTGAAGTTGGAGCTAAGACGATAATTACCTTCGAAAGGATGACGCGCAAAGGCTGGATCTAGGCTGCTGCCTTCGGGCGTGTAAAAATTATCGTCGGTGGTATTGCGCACGACGGTCAGGTCCATGCGCTCGCCGTCATACTTAACGGCCAGTACACGCGAATCAAGTGTCTCGCCATCGATCATGTCAGATTCGACCAAGACCTGAAACTGATCCCCCCGGCGGCTGTCACGACGGAAGTCCAGCTTTTTTTGCAAGATGCGCGTAAGCTCCGTGACGGAGCTGCTGCTCAAGCCGGTGGCTTGGGCTGAGCGAGCAAAGCTGCCCGTTACGCTACCGGCATAAAGGCGCTGTACGGGCTCACCCTGACGTTCGATAGCCGTAATGGCGTATTGGTCACTATCCCGCTCTAGTAGAACGCCTTCGCGCGTGTTCTTCATCATGCGCAGTGCCAATAACCGGCCCGTTTCGTCCAACTGGTAGTCGAAGCTGTGACCTGCACGCCAATGCGTCAACATACGAGGATCGGGTAGGTCGTCCAGCAGGGCGAGCACTTCGCTGTACCCCAAGCCCAGCTCGTTTTGCGCTAACACGGCAAACATCTCGCCAGGCTCGACGATATGAGTTTCCCACTCAGGAACGAACGGCTCTTCGGCTGCCAGCTCCAGTTCCAGGAACGAGACATCGTCCTCGTAGAGTTCGACCCCATAATCCTCGTAAGAAGTGGCATCAGCGATTTCGACGGAGTTGTCGACATTGAGCATGCCGCTTGTAATCGTGCCTAACACGATGGCCATATGAAGGGCACCGTCATCCAGTGCCCCCTCGTGCAGCGCTACCTGAGATTGGGCATCGCGTGGCTCAGCTTCACTCGCCATAGAGGCTTCTGCGCTGGTAATCACGTCGAGATCAACGATCTCGGTGGCTGCTAATTCACTTAAGGGGATATGTTCACGGGTGGAGTCGAGCGCGCGGGAGGCACGGTCGATCGCTTCTGCCACAGGCGTTCGCTCTTGACGAAGCGAGGGGACGCCAGGCGCAGAGTCGCTAGGAAGCGGAACTAACACGCTTTCCAGCGGAGTTTGGGGTTGATTCAGGTCATCATAGGTCGTGATAAGTTTTTGTGCGCCCAGCACAGTGACCATGGTGGCCACAGGTAACAGTAATAATTTATGCGTGCGGGGCAGCGAATGAAGGATTCGCAACATGGGTAAATGGGCCGCCAAGTTCGTGAAATAAAAGTAACATGATAGTAAGTAAACTCGGGAACCATACCCCATGGAGGCAGGAGTGAATAGACTGTACATCTATACACAAAACATACTTCCGCTAAAAAGCGGAATTATTCAACTTGTGTGAGGATTTATGAACACCGTTTGCTAACAAAAGTAACGTTGAACGTGCATGCTAGTGTGCGACGGCCTTCACATTATTTTGCTCTTAATCATAGACGTAAGTTAGGCATTGCGAAAGATATTATACAGCTTGCGTCTAACTTAAAAGGCTTTTATCTCTTTTTGCGACTTTAATGAGCAGCCAAACAGGGTCTGAGTGAGAGGATCTACACCACGTTAGCAGCTTATACGATGATCATTACTCAAATAATTGAGGCAGCGTTAAAGATAACGAACAGTTTTTTGTAATTTTTTGTATTTTTGGCGAGTGGGCTTTTGTCTTAGCGCGCTGCCGTTTACGCAGTGTTTGTCAGAGAACGAGTACTCGACGCTATTTCCTGGCATTCTAGTGGTATTTTTTCGAAGATGAAGTGGGTTGTTTCGCTGTATGGCGTCGAGGAAATCGAAATGTCTCGGGTAACACTAGCGCAGTGGCAGATGCTGGCCGCCGTGGTGGATCACGGTGGATTCGCACGGGCGGCAGAGGCTATCCACAAAAGTCCCTCCACGCTTAATCATGCGGTCCATAAATTAGAAGAGCAGTTGGGTATTCAGGTGCTTGAGCCGGTAGGTCGACAGGTACGCCTAACAGAAGCAGGCGAGCTGCTGCTTCGCCGTGCGCGCCAATTGATCGAGAGTGCGGAGTCACTGGAAGATGTAGCGTCGCGGCTTGCGGCGGGTTTAGAGGCTGAAGTGGTGGTGGCCATCGACCAAATTTTTTCTGCGGCTGCTCTGGCAAAAGCGTTGGAGCGCTTCTCTGACACCTACCCGCAGGTCAGAGTGCAGCTTCACGAGAGCGTGCTCAATGGCGGTACTGAAATGCTCTACGACGGCCGGGCAGATTTGGTGGTCTCAGGTATTGAAGCCCAGGGGTTTTTGGGTGAACCGCTGGTAAATGTTCGTTTTGTGGCGGTCGCGCATCCAGGCCATGCGCTGCACCAGCTGGGGCGTTCGCTGGACTTGCGCGACCTAGCGCAGCATCGACAGTTGGTGGTGCGAGACTCTGCACTACGCCAGTCTACCAACGCTGGCTGGTTAAAAGCCGAGCAGCGCTGGACGGTCGGGCATGTGAGTACCTCGCTGGATATGCTGCTGCGCGGGCTAGGGTTCGCCTGGATCCCCGAAACCCGCATCGCCGATGAGCTGGCCAGCGGTCAGTTGAAGCCGCTTCCGCTAAGCGCCGGGGGGATACGCGAAGTCCCCGTTCAATTGATCTTCCGTGACCGTGACCGCGCAGGCCCCGCGGCCCATGCCATGGCGGCAGCGTTAAAGCGGGCAGTAAAAGAAGTCTGCGAGCAACGTTCGATTCCCTCGAATGAACAGCCGTAAAACATGCGCTTGAGCCTGAACCAGTCGGGGGTATGCTGAACGTCAATCACAGTATAAAACGTTCAACGTAGGAGACGCCTGATGGGACTGCTTGTAAACGGTGAGTGGGTAGACCAGTGGTATGACACCAAAAAGCATGGCGGTGAGTTTGTACGTGAGTCCGCGCAACTGCGCGATTGGGTGGGCAGTAGTGAAGAGTCGCAAGGCGACAGTTATCCGGCCCAAGCGGATCGCTACCACCTTTATGTATCGCTCGCCTGCCCCTGGGCGCACCGTGCGCTGATCATGCGCAAACTGAAAGGTCTGGAACCGTTGATAGGTACTTCTCACGTTAGCCCACTGATGCTGGGCAACGGTTGGACATACCATCAAGACGAAGGCGCCAGCGGCGATCCGATCAATCACGCTGAGTTTCACCACCAGCTCTATACCATGACCAACCCGACCTACACTGGGCGGGTCACGGTGCCGGTATTGTGGGATAAACAGCGCAGCGCGATTATCAATAACGAATCCGCTGATTTGCTGCGTATCTTCAACCGAGCCTTCGATGAGCTGACAGGCAATAACCTGGATTTCTACCCAGAAGATCTGCGCAGCGTCATCGACGAAGTAAATGATGACGTATACGACCATATCAATAATGGCGTTTACAAATCCGGGTTCGCCACCGAGCAGCAGGTGTATGAGAAGCACGTGACCGCACTCTTTGATGCGTTAGAGCGTATTGAGAAGCGGCTGGCAGAGCATCGCTACCTAGCGGGGGAGTGGTTCACCGAAGCGGATATTCGCCTCTTCACAACGCTAATTCGCTTTGACGCGGTCTACTTTGGTCACTTCAAATGCAATTTCAAACGCATTGAAGATTACCCGAACCTTTCCAACTACGTGCGTGAGCTTTACCAATGGCCGGGTGTGGCGGAGACCGTCAATATGGATCATATCAAGCGACACTACTATTACAGCCACGACACGATTAACCCCACGCGTATTGTACCAGCAGGCCCGCTACTGGACTTTATGCGCCCGCACGACCGGGAGCGTTTGCCGGGACAGGGGATACGTCGCCGCTAAATGCTGTACGCTATGTACGAAGCTGTATGCTATGTACGAAAAAGGGCCATCCGCTTGGGTGGCCCTTTCCTATATTGCTGTGTATCAGCAAACAAACGTGTTACTCGTTGGCATCTATTGCTTCACGAGTAGACTGCCAAGCGCTCTGTGCACCTTCTTTAGTGGTTTGCCAAGCATCGCGTGCGTTCGCTTTGGTTTGTTCCCACCAGTCGCGATCATACGTTGGGAATGACTCCACTTCTTCAGATGTAGCTTCCAACATGATGCGATGCTCAGTGTCGCCATCGTTTTCAGTATGCGTCTCAAGCGTAAATTGGTCAGTGTTCACTACAATTTCGCGTCCGCCTAAGCCAAGTACAGCGCCACTCTCGATTACGAGGGCTGAAATACGCATCTCTTCGTCAAACAAAATGTCATCGACTTCGCCAATCTCTTCGCCTGACCCATTGGCAAAGAACACTTCTGCATCAAGGATATCATCGGCAGAGTACATACCCTGCGGCTCTGTTTGCGCCTGAACATTAAAGGCCATACCGCCAAGCAGTGCCGTTGTAATTGCAGTCGTGAGGATTGATTTACGCATAGCTTCTCTCCATGTGGCTATAAAAGTAGCGTTTTAACGCTAACAATAATCTGATCCCAGTTTATGTGCATCACGCCTTGAAGTTCTTGAACAACGTGAGGCACCTCTCAGGTTAGACCAATAGTGAACAAGTGCAAGTTTCAGGATGATATTGGTTAAAGTAAAAAAGCTGGTCAGCTCACCAGTGGGGTGGTAGGATGCGCGCTCCTCGCATGTGTTGACCCCTCCATCACGACGGCAAGCGTTGATTCAGTGGCCTTGTGGCATTGAGCAGAACGTTTGCAGGAACATCCCCTCGACTGGATGTTCATTGCTGTGAAGATGGCGCGCCTCCAGCATTTCACCAAACGGGTGAAATCGGCGCAGAAGGTCGCCACAGCGGTTGGCCCGCAAATGCGGTGTTGCCAACCGAATGCCAGGTGCGACCGGCGTCTCCGACTCCACTGATGACGATATCCGCGATGCGGAGCCTTGTTCTTTTGCAGCGTACTGTTACGCGCTGCATGAAAACAGAGTCAGAGACGCTTACGATGTTTTTTGCCGGTTCTTCCGGCCTACCAAGGTGTGATTAATGACCTCGACTTCTGTCGCCTCGCCGAGCTTCGGCGATCTGGCTCTATTGCCTGCCGTTCTGTCTGCTGTTGAAGCACAGGGCTATGAAACTCCTTCACCCATCCAGGCGCAGACCATTCCTGCGTTGCTGGAAGGTCGCGATATGCTGGGCCAAGCGCAAACGGGTACCGGCAAAACCGCTGCTTTCGCACTACCGCTGCTGTCGCGTCTCGACATGCAGCGTCGCGAGCCCCAGGTACTGGTGCTTGCGCCGACCCGCGAACTGGCTCAACAGGTCGCCGTCTCTTTTAGCCGTTATGGCCAAAACCTTCAGGGGTTGGAAGTGGCTACCCTCTGCGGTGGTCAAGAGTACCGTGAGCAGTTAGGCGCGCTGAAGCGTGGTGCCCAAGTGGTAGTGGGCACGCCGGGCCGCGTGATTGACCACCTGGATCGTGGCAGCCTGAAGTTAGATGGCCTGTCTGCGCTGGTGCTGGACGAAGCCGACGAAATGCTGCGCATGGGCTTTATCGACGACGTAAAACGCGTGGTTGCCGATACCCCGAAAGATGCTCAGCGTGTGTTCTTCTCGGCGACCCTGCCGACGGAAATCGAGCGCATCGTCAACCGTTATTTGGTCAACCCGGTGAAGGTGGCGATCGAGTCGCGCACCACCACGGGTGAAAACATCGAGCAGCGCCTCGTGCGTGTCGACGGTGGTGCCAAGCTGGAAGCGCTGTCGCGCATTCTCGAAGTCGAGCCGGTCGACGCGGCCATCGTGTTCGTGCGCACCCGTGCTGCCTGTACCACGCTGGTCGAGCAGTTGACTGCTCGTGGCGTCAACGCCGCTGGCCTATCGGGTGATCTAGATCAGAGCTTGCGTGAGCGCACCATTACCCGCTTGAAGCGTGGCAAAGTGGACGTGCTGATTGCGACTGACGTTGCTGCCCGTGGTCTTGACGTTCCGCGTATTACGCACGTCATCAACTACGACCTGCCGCAAGATGCTGAAGCCTACACCCACCGTATCGGTCGTACCGGTCGTGCGGGCCGTAGCGGCATCGCAATCACTTTCGCGGGCTTCCGTGAAGGTCGCAAAGTGGGTTGGATGGAGCAGGCAACCGGTCAGAAAATGACTGAAATGCCGCTGCCTGACGAAGCCGCTATTCGCGCCCACCGTGATGAAGTGTTCCATCATCGCGTTGTTGCCGCGCTGACGAAAGGTGCAGAAGAGCAGCGTGCCCTGGTCGAGCGTTTGGTGGAAGAGGGTCACGACGCCGTCGAGCTGGCCTGCGCGTTTGCCGCCATGGCCCGCGCCGACGAAGCGCCGATTGGTCGTCTTCAGGCACCGCGCAAAGAGCGTGCCCCGCGCGATGGCGCACCGGGCAAGCCGGGCGGTGCTCGTCGCGAGCGCTCCAGCGCGCCCAGCGAAGGCATGACCCGCTACCGTGTTTCCGTTGGCCATAAAGACGGTGTGAAGCCGGGTCAACTGGTCGGCGCGCTGGCGAACGAAGGCGGCATTGAAGGCGCGCGTATCGGTCGTATCGATATTCGCAACGCTTTCTCGGTCGTTGAACTGCCTAGCGGTCTGCCGTCTACCATTCTGGCCAAGATGGCTCGTGCCCGTGTGGCCGGTCGCCCGCTGGAAATCAGCGAAGACCGTGCGCCTGAGCGTGCACCGCGCCGCCGTCGTGACGATGGTGACGCGCCGGTTCGCCGCCGCGAACGTGCGTAACTCAGTCTTGGGCGCTTAACATCGCCTAACACTTGAGTCACGTCGATCCCCCTATGCCACTGGCCTCGTGCCAACTGGCGTAGGGGGATTTTTTTTGGCTACGCTATACGTACCTCACTTTGATAGTCACAAGGAGCATGCATGGACGCTGCGCTACACGAATGGAGCCTGTCACCCAAACAGGCGATTGCGCTGCAGTCACAACTCGCCCAGCAGCTAGAGAGCCGTGACCGCATCAACCCGGTGAGGTATATCGCGGGGGTAGACATTGGCTTTGAAGAGGGCGGGGCGGTGACGCGGGCGGCAGTGGTGGTGTTGCAGTGGTTGCCAGAAGAGGCTCCGCATCTACCGGTGGTCGAGCAAGTGGTGCATCGCGAACCCACACGCATGCCCTATATTCCAGGGCTACTCTCCTTTCGCGAAATCCCCGCTGCGCTAGGTGCGTTTGCCAAGCTCAAGACTCAGCCACAGCTGGTGATGGTCGATGGCCAAGGCATCGCCCACCCCAGGCGGCTAGGGGTCGCGGCACATCTAGGGCTTTGGCTTGATCTACCTACCATCGGTATCGCCAAGTCACGGTTGACTGGTAAGCATGCAGAGGTTGGTGAAGCGCGGGGCGATTGGGTACCGCTCATGGCCGGGCAGGAGGTGATTGGTGCCGTACTACGCTCGCGGGCGAACGTAAAGCCGGTATTCGTCTCGCCGGGGCATCGGCTTTCGTTGGATACCTCCCTTGAGTGGGTAATGCGCTGCCTGGGCCCAACCAAGCTGCCTGAGCCGACCCGCTTGGCAGATCGGCTGGCATCGCGGCGAGATCAAAAGAAGCGTTAAATAAAGTCGATAAAAAGCTGCAGCAGGCTGGTCGCTTCTGGCGTCTCGCTAATCTCATTGAGTAGCTGGTCTGGGTTGTCACCCTGGTCACGCAGGGCTGCGCGCTGGCGCTCAATGTAGGCGCGCATGACGGGCGGTGAAAACTCAGGGTGAAACTGCACGCTCCATTGGCGCGGCCCGTAGCGTAGCGCTTGGTGGGCATCATGGCAGTTGTGGGCCAGAATAGTAGCGCCATGAGGAAGCTGCATCACCGACTGTGCGTGGGTGAGGTGAGCAGGGAAGTGCACGGGTAGTTGGCTAAAGAGCGGGTCTTGCTGGCCTGCCTGGGTTAAGCGTACCGTCCGAGTGCCCGATTCTCGGCCAGCGGGGTGATAGTCGCTAATACCGCCAAACGCCGCCGCCATTAGCTGATGGCCATAACAAACGCCCAGCAGCGGCAGGTTATCGGCCAGTGCTTGCTGCAGCCAGGGTTTTAGCGCCTCGCTCCAGGAGGGCTGCTCGCTCACCATGCTGTGAGAACCGGTAATCACGGCACCTGCAATGTCGTCGGGAGGCGTCGCCGTCAGCCGCGCATCCCACACCTTTAGCGTTAACTGCTCGGGTAACGTATCGTTCAGCCGCCGGATAAACAGCTGCTCAAAATCACCGTGTTGGTCGACCACTTCAGGGAAGGCGTCCCCGGTTTTAATAATGACTAAAGAGGCCATGGCATTCTCGTTATCGTGTCGCGGCGGTGGAAAGATAGCCGAATCAGGTCATTACGCTGTAAGCTGAAACGTCTTGTTTAATTACCGTTTTACCATACATTAGGAGCTTGATATGCAACAGATTACTCGTGCAGGGCAGCCGATAGATGTAGCAGGTACTCTACCTGTCGTTGGGCAACCTGCCCCAGCGATGACGCTGACCAACAGCGACCTGGAAGATGTCACGCTGGACACCTACCAAGGCAAACGTAAAGTGTTGAACATTATACCCAGTGTGGACACGCCCACCTGTGCGATGTCTACCCGGCGGTTTAATGAGCTGGCCTCCAGCCTGCAAGATACCGTTGTACTGGTAGTCTCGGCTGACCTGCCGTTCGCCGCCAAGCGCTTCTGCGGAGCCGAAGGGCTGGATAACGTTGAGATGCTCTCCACCTTCCGCCATCGGGAATTCCAGGAAGCCTGGGGCGTGGCGCTGTGTAACAACAGCATGGAAGGGCTGTGTGCCCGTGCGGTCGTTGTACTGGATGCGGACAACCGCGTGCTGCACAGCGAGCTGGTTAGCGAGCTGAAAGACGAGCCGGATTACGAAGCGGCTCTCGCGGTGCTCAACGGCTAATTCGTTCGCGCCCTTGTTTGGCAGCCGCCACCAGCGCGCTAATCAAGCGCTGCTGGGGGCGGTTGAAGATTAGCCATTCGGGATGCCACTGTACGCCAATCAGAAAGTCGTGAGCTTCGGACTCAATCCCCTGCACTAGCCCATCTCTGTCTCTCGCGACGATTTTAATGCCTTTTCCCGCCTGGTTGACGGCCTGGTGATGCAGGCTGTTCACCCGACACCAAGTGACGCCCAGCAGTTGATACAGTTGGCTGCCGCCGACGATATCGACCGTTTTACGGGGCAGCACGGTACGCCGCCGCTTCAAGCCTTCATGGGTGGTATAGATATCGGGATCCAGCGTGCCGCCCAGATGCACGTTGATCAGCTGCGCACCTCGGCAGATGCCCAGTACTGGCGTATGGCGGGGTATGAAGCGCTTCAGCAGGCCGAGTTCCAGCTCGTCACGAGCCGGGTCCAGGCGCACGTCCAGCTGCACTTCACCGCCGTACAGGTGGGCTTGAATGTCGTCCCCGCCGCCAATGATCAGGCCGTCCAGATGCTCTGGCAAGGGGCGGGAAGGGGAAAGCCGCAGCGGCCTGCCGCCGTGACGCCAGACGGCAAACCAGTCAAAGCACCAGGCAAGCTGGCTTTTGTAATCCGAGGTCGTGATGCCGATCAAGGGTCTAGACATAGCCAAACAGTCTGCGCTTGAGGCGCTGCCACCAGGGCTGGCGCTGTTCGGCCATGTACTCCTGGCAGCGGGCGTGAAGGTTGTCCTGATCGTGGGCCAGCTTCTCTACCTCCACCCAGCGGTTCCACTCCATTACGCTGCCCCAGCCCGGCTGCGACAGCTGCGCATTGGGCAACCGATAATGGAAGGTGGGCCGTGGCTTGGTCAACTGGCCGTGCAGCAGCGCGTGAGGGTGTTCCGGGCGCAGGTGGGCAAACAGCGGCAGAAGGTCCAGCTCGCGGTTACGGGTAGGGTTATCGGCCAGGTAGTCGTCGATGAAGGTATCTAGGTCCGGCTGGTAACGCAGATCCAGCACCTTACGGGCGTACTCCTTGGGAAACGGGTTGGCGTGAGGCAGCACTTCGCGGGTGATATCCACCTTAATTTCTTCACGCAGCCAATTGGCTAGCAGCAGGTAGGCGCGCATCATGGCGAGCAGGTACTCCACCTCCTGGCTTTCCACCTCAGGGTTCAGGTGTAGACCAAAACCATAGAGCAGGCTGGCATCGGTGCCTTTGGCGCCTTTTTCCCGCAGCGTTTCAAAGAGCGTATCGAGTGTTTCTAGCTCGTCCCAAGGAATAGGCGGGCAGACGATTTCGGTGGGCACCAAGCCGGTCACCATATCGCCGATTAGCTCGCGGGTTTTTTGGTGAAACTCTACTCGCCGCTGGTGCTGCTGGCGCGCCCATTCACTGTCGCTTTCATGGTGCTCTTCCAGCAGTGCTTTATCAGGGTGGGCGTATTGGGTATCCAGCTCAATGCCAAACTCTCCCCAACGTGTGCCTTCCACCTGTAGCCGATGAGGGCTGACCACGTTAAGCTCCCCACCAAATAGCGTGCGCACCAGCTCAGCCGTCTCGCGGGGCGGTAGCCCGGCAAACTCGATTTCAACGCCGACGCAGCGTGTTTGGCCATCTTTATTTACGCGTTTGGGTGGGGCTTGCAGCGTCATCTCGGTATCCTTGAGAGGAACGTTTGAAGGGGCAGCCTATCATAGTCACGCGTTGAGGCTGAGCGTAATCAACGAAGTAAATGTTAATCACCGGTACCTGTGGCCGGTCTATGTCGGGAGTAATGCGTGCGACAGCACTGGATAACCAAAATCATCGTAGGCGTAGTGCTCAGCATGCTGCTCAGCGCGGCGGCACTGGCGCAGAGTGTTTCCTTGCCTAACCTGACGGGTGGCGACTCGTCGGAACAGTCCGAGGTAAGTAACGAAGATTTTCAGCGCTCGCTTGGCAATGTGATCTCCATACTCGAAAACGAGGAGCAGCGCACCGCACTACTGGACTCGCTGCGCGAGCTGCAGGTGAGCACCGAGGCCGCCGAGGAGGATGGCGTCGTCCGCCAGGGGTTGTTAGGCGCGCTGGCCGATACGCTAACCGACATTGGCGAACAGGCCCAGGCGGGAGATTCACCGATTGACGAGTGGTCACGCCAGCTAGTGCAGGGGGCGGATGACTTACGCGCTTTACATGATGGCGCTGACCAAGGGGAGGTCATTCGCGCGGTGGCCGACGGCGCCGTGCTGGCCTTTGTATGGAGCGCGCTGTTGGTAGTGATGATTGCCTTTGGCCGCTTAGTCGCCACGCGACGTCACTGGCCGTTGGATCTTCCCCGCGACCCCAAAGCGTGGCTGCTGGCGGTGCACTTTTTACGTCGCATGCTGCCGTGGACGCTGTCATTTGCCATTACCCTCGGTATTGGTCAAATCCTGCCTTACAGCCCAGGGCGTGCCGTGGTGCTGGTGGTGGCATATATCTGCCTATGTGGCCGCGCGCTCTCGGTAGTGTTTGAGACCGTGATCGCCTTCTTCAGTCGGGGCCATCGCTTCCCGGCAGTGCAGGTGTTACAGCACAAAGCGCTGCGTGGCCTGTTTGTGATTGGCGCGCTGATTGCCTTGGGCGATGCGGTGAACTCCACGCGCTTAGTAGAACTACTGGGCGCAGAGCTTTCCGGCTTGGTATCGGTGCTGGCGAACATGCTGGCAGCGCTGCTATCGGCGCGCTTTATCTTTAAGTTTAAGCGCCCCATACGTCATCTGATTTGCAACCGGCCTTATAAGCAGCGCCGCGATGCCAGCGCCGCGGTTGAGATGATTCGTACCTTGGGGGGGCTGTGGCATATCCCGGCGCTTTTAATGGTTGGTGGCTCGCTGCTGGCGATTTTTATTACCGTAGGGGATGTGGGCACGGCCCTGGCGCGCTCGATTGTCTCTGCCAGTTTACTAGTGCTGACGCTAGTCGTGACCGGGCTGCTGCGCCGCCAAGCCGAGCGGCTCAACAAGCGCCGGCATCGCCGCCGCTTCAGTCAGTACCGCAAGCGTTTGGAACGTTTCGGGTTCGTGCTGGCACATATTTGCGCGTGGATGGTGTTCGCCGAGCTCTCTATGCAAGTGTGGGGCGGTTCGCTGTTTGGTTTAGGCCAGCAGGCGGTGGCCAGCGCCCGCATCGGGCAAGCGCTGGTGAGCCTTGGTGCTACGATTTTGCTGGCCTGGCTGGTATGGATTTTTGCCGATACGGCCATTCAGCGGGCGTTGACCTCTTCGGCTCGCTCCCGCGGGCGGCGTGTGAACCAGGCGCGGGCGCAAACCATCACGCCGATGATCCGCAACGTCATTTTCGTAGCGATTCTCATCATCGCGGTGATTGCGGGGCTAGCCAACCTTGGGGTGAACGTCACGCCGCTGCTGGCCGGTGCCGGTGTGATCGGTCTGGCGATTGGTTTTGGTGCCCAAACCCTGGTGCAGGATTTAATCACTGGTATTTTTATTCTGATTGAAGACTCGCTGGCGGTGGATGACTTTGTGCAGATCAACGGCCATATGGGCACAGTAGAAGGGTTAACACTGCGCACCGTGCGGCTGCGTGACCTGGACGGCGTGCTGCACATCATCACCTTCAGTCGTATCGAATCGATCCACAATATGTCCCGCCAGTTCGGTATTGCGCTGATGCGTATTCGCATTCCTTACGATATGAAAATCGACGATGCGATTACCCTGATGCAGGAGACCGCCCAGGAGCTACGTAAAGACCCGATGATGCGCCACTACATCTGGTCGCCGCTGGAGATGCAGGGCGTGCAGGGCTTTGAAGAGGGCTGCCCCATCCTGCGGATGCGTTTTCGCACTGCGCCGGAAATGCAGTGGGATGTTTCCCGCGCCTTTAACCTGCTGCTGAAGCAGCGCATGGAAGCACAAGAGATCGACCTGGGTGTACCGCGTTTGAGTGTCAGCATGGAAGCGCGCTCTGAGTCGCGTATGGAAGACACCTCCGGCACCGATTTAAGCATGGAGCGGGGCGAGGAGAGCCATTCTTCTTCCAATGAAGAGCCACATAAAAAGCCCGCGCCCCCGAAGCCCGCACCACGCCCCACTCAGGCGGAAATCCGTCAAGACGAGCGGGAGCGCCACGGCACGTCAGCCCAAGCCAAGCCCCAAGCTCAAGGCAAACCCCAAAGCGAGGCCTATGCCCGCCCCCACGGTGAAAACGGCGATGAGTAACCATGGCCCCCGCAGGCGACGCCAGCGGTTATAGAGCGAGACCGCGTGGCTGACGCGGTCAACTAGCTCATCGTGGCGGGAGATCGCGTTATCTGGCGGCAGCGAAAAATCATTGGCCACATCGCCCTGCCAATGGGCACCGTGGGTTAGGCCCAACCGGGCGCGCAGGCGCCCAATGTCGCTCAGGGTGTGGTGAAGGGTGTCGTAGGTTTCCCGGTGTGGGGCAACGGCGAGCACGGAGGTAGCATCCTGGCGTAGTGCGCTATTGGGGCAGCGGGCCAGGGCGCTCTTAATCTGCTGGTTGTTGGCATCCGGCGTCAGGGCGAGGCGTTGGTACAGGTCGCGCATAATCCAGGAAGTCTCTTTCCAAGCGTAGTGATTAGTAGGTTTGCATCAAATAATCATAGGCATTTTTGATGCGTTGAAAACGCGCCGACGCCAGAGCGACCTGGTGCTTGCTCTCGGAGTAGAAGCGGTCCGGGTGGTGTAGCTGAGCCATGCGCCGATATGCCCGGCGCACGTCAGCTTTGCTGGCACCGGGGGTTAACCCCAGCACGGCCAGGGCGCGGGTAGTGCGATCGGGAGGCGGTGGGCTGCTACGTTGCTGGCGTCGTCGTGACTCCTCTTGTCGCGCCTGTTCCTGGCGTGCTCGCTCCTGACGCGCTTGTTCGGCTCGGGCCTGTTCGGCGCTGGACTGCTCCGCCCGCGCTTTGGCACGGCGGGCGTCCTCTTTTTGCTGCTTTTTTTCCTGCTGCTTCTGCTTCTTTTCCTGCTGTTTATCGGCTTTGGCCCGCTGCTGCTGTTCAGCCTGTTCTTGCGATGCCTTCTCGCGTTGGGCGGCGTCGGCCTCTTCTTGCGCCTTCTGGGCGTAATAAGCCGGGTCGTGGGTTTGCCAATAGGCGTCGCGGCTTGGGTCTTCCGGCTGGCGCAGCGGCTGGCCAGTCAGTTCCTGAAAAAGCGTGCCCAAGGTGGCCGGCGCTACGTTTAGCAAATCGGCTAAAAAACGCAGGATATAATGGTTGGCAAGCGAGATATCGCCGTCGTCCGTGGCCACGGTAATCGCTTGGTGCATCACACTCAGGCTACGCTCTTTAGAACACTCTTTGCGTACCACCTCGGCGGCCAGCTGAATGGCGTGCAGGTCTTGGCTGTGGGCAATACTCATCACCGGCCCCAGTTCGTGTCCGTGGCGAAACTGCGATGTCACCTGGGCCAAGCGGCGACGCCGCTGGCCTTCCGAGACGTGCTGGCGGTGCACCAGCACCCAGCCCAGCAGTAGTAGTGTGGCCGTATCCACTTGGCTGCGGCTTTTGAGCAGCAGCAGCTCAAAGGGTGAAAAACGGGCGGTGGACATTCCCTAGCTCCAAGGCGAAATAGTAAACCGTAGCCTCTGTTTAGCAGACCACTATGGCGAGCTCACCATGGTATATCATCGTGTTTGGCAATGAAGTAGGAGATTCGTGAGGTGATCAACGTTGAGCGTAAAAATAGCTTCCAACTGCGCCTATCGCGGCGGCTAAAAGAAGAAACCTCGCATACGCTCGATGTGTATTTGTTCGTGCCCAAAGAGCTTGGGTTGAGCACTCACGTCATTTCCGAAGAGGCATTTTATCATGGTGCGATCAGTGTCTCGCGCACTTACTACAGCGACGAGTATCACTTGCCGCTGGTGCATAGCCGATTGGCTAGCCGTAACCAGTTGGGTAGCGACTCTTACCGCTTGAGCCTCAGCCTTTACGCCTATCAATACGTGGGGGCCTTGGAGCGCACCACCCAAGCCTTGCTGGCTGACGCCCGTAAGCTGCGTCGCGAGCCAACCGATGAGCCAGACGCCTGGAATGAGAAGGCCAACGCACTGACCGAACGGCTCGCGGAAATGAGTGACCTGAGTGACGGCATTCTCAAACGCCTGCGGCGCAACCCGCCCAGCGACGAGCGTCTTTATAAATACTTTGCCAATATCGACAACTACCTCTCCTGGTTCACCGAGCAGCAGCTATTAGCTCTAGTCGCGCATATGCCACGGGGCGGGCCGTTTAGTGATATCAAGCGGCGCTTTATTACCATTTGCCAGCGCGAAGGGGAGTACCGTCAGGCCCAGGAGTACAACGCCGAACGGGTCATGGAAGATCCGACTCGCATGTCGAATAAAATGCGCCTGCTGCGGCTCTTGATTGAGCAACCGATCACCCTCAAGCAGCGTACCCTGGAGCTGGGTAGCGGCGAACAAAAGGCGGTCAAAGCGCTGGCCACGGCGGTGGTGATGGCGTTTGTGTCGCTGGGTGTTCTGCAGCTACGCAACGCCTTGGGGGATATTACCGCACTGTTTGTGCTGGCCATGGCGCTGCTCTATGCGCTGCGGGAAGTCTTCAAAGATGACCTGCGTAACACGCTATGGCGCTGGCTGCGCCGTGGCCGCCCCAAATGGCGTCGCCAATACATCGACCCCACCCGCAACGCCCTGGTAGGGCGGCAACTTGAGTGGTTCGACTACAAGCGCTATTCCGCTCTGGATGACGATATTCAGCAGATGCGGCGGCGCACCGTGGCCCAGCGTGACGAGGTAGTGATGCACTATCGCTCCAGCTCGCGCATGTCGCCAACGCGCTTTCTCAGTGGTTATGAACACACCCGCGAAACGCTGCATATCGATCTCTCGATGCTGACCCGCCTAATGAGCAAAGAGAAACATCACATCTACCGGCTCAAAGATGGTCAGGTGGTGCGCGAGAGTGTGGAGCGGCGTCATCTATTCAACTTGGTAATCCGTGAAACGGGCAGTGAAGATACGCCTTATTTGGCGCGCTGGAAGGTCGTGGTCAGCCGCTCTGGCATCGTCGCGGTGGAAAGAGTCGCGGAGAGCAGCGCTGAACAAAATGGCAATAAACTGCGCTAGATCACAATAGTCTCAATGATCGTGCCCGCTATGCAGCTATGCACTAGCGGGCATTTTCTACCTTATGAGACTGCCTTGATTGCTTGTTCCAGGCTTTCCACGCTGCGCTCCGTATGGTGCAGCTTATCCAGCCCAAACAGGCCTATGCGGAAAGTTTGGAAGTTGTCGCCCTCATCGCACATCAGCGGTACACCGCCTGCCACTTGCACACCCGCCTGGGCAAGCTTGCCCACCAGGCCGCTATCCTCGCTATAGCACACCACTACGCCGGGTGCTTCAAAGCCTGGTGCAGCAACGCTTACAAATCCGTGGCGTTTCAGCATGGCGCGTACTTCACGTCCAACCGCCTGCTGCTCCTCTTTAACTTTGGCAAAACCGTAGTCGCGTGTCTCTTGCATGATATCGCGCAGTGTTCGCAAGGCATCTGTGGGCATAGTGGCGTGATAAGCGTGACCACCGTTTTCATAGGCCTGCATGATGCTATGCCACTTGCCCAGGTCACAGGCGAAGCTATTGCTCTGGGTCTCGTTCAAGCGCTGGGTGGCACGCTCTGAGAGCATCACCATGGCGCAGCAGGGGGGGCCACTCCACCCTTTCTGCGGCGCACTCACTACCACATCAATGTCCAGTGCCTGCATATCCACCCATAGGGTACCAGCAGCAATGGCATCCAATACGAACAGGCCGCCTACCGCGTGAGTTGCCTGCGCTAGCGCCTGAATATAGTCATCTGGAAGCAGCAAACCTGCGGAGGTTTCGACCTGAGGCGCAAATACTACCGCGGGTTGCTCGCTGTGAATCCGTGCAACGGCCTCGTCAATGGGCACTGGCTGAAAGGAGGAGTGCGGCTCATCGGCATTCAGGCGTCGTGCTTTAAGTACGGTGTGCTGGTCAGTTAAGCGACCCATTTCAATAATTTGTGTCCAGCGATAGCTAAACCAGCCGTTGCGAATGACCAGCGTTTTCTGGTCAAGAGCAAACTGACGCGCCACTGCTTCCATACCAAAGGTGCCGCTACCGGGCACGATCACCGCCGCGTGCGCGTTATACACCTCTTTCAACGTGGCAGAAATATCGCGCATCACCGTTTGAAACTGTTGTGACATGTGATTCAAGGAGCGGTCCGTGTAGACCACTGAGTACTCAAGCAAGCCGTCGGGATCGACGTTCGGCAGTAAACCAGCCATGGCGTTCTCCTACTGTTAGAACAGTTACCTGAATCCGTGAAGCCGGCGCCGACACTTTCCCTATCACCGCCAGCGAGCACTTTTTGATCATTCGCCCCGTGCAAGTTGGCTTTCGCAAGCCCGTTATTGCCAAAACCCACCGTGCTGATCG
>NZ_JAKGAY010000038.1:0-32362 GCF_021532545.1 Halomonas sp. Cn5-12 | reverse complement strand
CACAGGACTTGGTTTTCGTTAATGAGTGCGCGGGTCGCTTTGTGGGTAGCGTCACGGCGACAGTCGGCGATCTTGGCATGTAGCCGTGCCACTTTCCAACGGTGTTTGTTGCGGTTGTTTGAACCTGTCTGTTTTTTCGCCAACCGGCGCTGCAAGCAGGCCAGCTTCGCCTCGTAGCGTTTCAGGTGACGCGGATTGCCCGATTTTGCGCCGTCACTGGTAATGAACAAATCGCTCAAGCCGAGGTCAATGCCGACCGTTTTGCGCGTGACCGGAAGCGCTTTTGGCACGAAATCACACAGACAACTGATGAAGTAGCGTCCAGCACGATCGCGTGAAATCGTGATGGTAGAGGGTGCAGAGGGTAGTGACCGGCTCCATCGGATGGGTAACCGCGTCTTCGCTTTTGCGATAGTGATCTCACCATCCCGATAGCGGAACGCGGCCTTGGTCAGCCGGATCGACTGCCGGCAATCCTTGCGCTTGAAACGTGGGTAGCGCGCCTTGAGCTTTGGGTTGAAGAAGTTGTCGAAGGCGGCTTTCTGGTCGCGGAGCGTTTGCTGCAGGATCACGCTGGAAACATCCCGCAACCACGGAAACTCCGCCTTTAAGCCCACCAGTCGCTTTTCCGCCGATGAGTGCGAGACCGATTCACCGCGCTGCTGATACGCCTCGGTGCGATAGGCCAGGGTATTATTCCAGACAAAACGGGCACACCCGAACGACTGCGCCAGCAGCTCAGCCTGTTCGGAGGTGGGGTAGAACCGTTCTTTGTAGGCACGCTTTGTCATGCTGTATAAATATCAGGGTAATGAGGCGAAGTCAATTTGGCACCGCTACGCGGTGCGCGCTTGTATCACCGCCCGACTGGGCGATGCTTTACGCGCTGTTTGGTAAGGTAAGCAAGCCCCCGCCTAATTGGGCGGGGGCAATGCCTATTAAAAGTCGCTGAAGGAGGAGTGAGCCGCTGGCGCGGCAATAGCAGGCTGGTGCGCTTCTTTATTTAACTTAAAGTTAGTCACCAAGTGGCGAAGCTGGGTGCTCAGCTGTGCTAGCTGCTGGGTAGCATGGTTACTCTGCTGTACCAGCCCCGCGTTTTGCTGAGTCATTTGATCCATTTGAGTAACTGCCTGATTGACCTGCTCGATACCGCTGCTCTGCTCAATGGTAGCGGCGGAGATTTCTTGGACCAGAGCACTCAACTGTTGAATATCTTCAACGACGCCTGTAATCACCTTGCCGGTATTGCTCACTTGGCGGCTGCCTTCTACAACTTGGGCGTCCGCATTTTCAATCAGCCCCTTGATCTCTTGCGCGGCAGAAGCAGAACGGCTTGCCAGCTGGCGCACTTCGTTGGCGACGACGGCAAATCCACGGCCTTGCTCCCCGGCACGGGCAGCTTCCACCGAGGCATTTAGCGCCAGAATATTGGTCTGGAAGGCGATGGCATCAATGGTGTTCACGATGCTGCTCATTTGGGTAGCGCTTTCGTTGATAGTAGCCATCGTAGTAATCACCGATGCCATGGCATCGCTACCACGTTGGGCGCTCTCAGCAGTTTTAGTGGCTAGTGTGCGGGCGTGATCGGCATGCTCGGCATTCTGTTTTACTGTCGCCGTCAGTTGCTCCATGCTGGAAGCTGTTTCGGCAAGCGATGCTGCCTGCTCTTCAGTGCGGGTAGAGAGCTCTTCGTTCACGCCCACAATTTGCTCTACCCCGTTATTCACTTGGTCGGCACCGTGGTGTATGTCGCTAATGGTGTCGGCTAGGGTCTCGCGCATGCGGTTAATATCATAAAGCAAACTTTGCTGATCGTTAGTTGAAAGGGACGCGACTTGGGTCAAATCCCCATCGGCGATATGGCGCACCACGGAGGCCGCATAGCGTGGGTCGCCACCTAATCGACGAGCAACATCACGAATAACCCAGCCCATCAACAGAGTCACCGGTATACCAATCACTAACAAAACAATCGCTGAGCGGATTAGCCCGGAGATAAAGGCAGCGTTGATGTCATCCACGTAAACTCCCGCCGCCACCGACCATCCCCATTCCGGTAGATGCGCGACATAGCTAACCTTCGGCACTTGGCCGTCACCGGTAATACGGCGTGAGAAGTAGTCCACATGACCGCCCCCAGCCTGAGCAACGTTAAGAAACGCAGCGTATAAGCGTGTACCGCTAGCGTCTTGATAGCTGCTCATATCTTCGCCTCGGGGGCGATTGGGGTGAGACACAATGTCGAGATTATTATCAAAAGCAAAGACATATTCGCCGTCGCCAAAGCGTACGCTGGCAATATTATCAATGGCCCGCTGCTGTGCTTCCGCTTCTGTCAGTTCACCAAGCTCAGCACGTTTTTGTAAGGCCTCAAGCTGCCCATGAACGCTTTTTACAATGTGCTCAATACTGGCGCGACGCTCGTTTTCAAGCGTTTGGCGGTTTTCCCACGCCAACCAGCCTACTAATAGCAGCATCGCTATCCAAATGATGCCAAGTGTGCCCCAAAGCTTCTGCGTCGTTGTCAAACGTTTCATGATGTCCTTGTTAAAAAATTCCAATTAGTAATTAAACCCTGATCTCTATCGGCCAGAATTTTTTATACCTTAGGCTAATTAATAAAAAATGTCTGATCTATGATACCCTTTAAATTCAAAAATGATATAAACATATAATTTTTGTTGCGCTACACTCGCTGTATAGATCCACTGTTAGCAGTCCATCCCCAGGAGGCTCCAGAATGCAGCGCCCTATCGTTACCCACTTCTTTGATGAACCAACCAATACGTTCAGCTATGTGGTGCAAGACCCCGATAGCAGCGCGTGCGCCATTATCGACTCTGTTCTGGACTTTGATTACGCGGCAGGGCGCACTGATATTCGTTCAGCTAATCAAATTATAGCGTTTGTCCGTGAAAAGCGGCTGGAAGTGGCTTGGATATTGGAAACCCATGTCCACGCCGACCACCTCTCCGCTGCGCCGTATCTGCATGAGCAGTTGGGAGGCAAAACGGGCATTGGTGCTCATATCGTCGAGGTGCAGGAGATTTTTGGTAAAGCGTTTAATGCGGGCACCGAGTTTGCCCGAGATGGCAGCCAGTTTGATGCGTTATTCAATGAAGGCGATACCTTCACGATTGGCTCGTTAGAGGGGCGTGTACTGCATACGCCTGGACATACACCTGCCTGTTTGACCTATGTGATCGGTGATGCCGCCTTTGTGGGCGATACCCTGTTTATGCCGGATTACGGCACCGCGCGCTGCGATTTTCCTGGCGGCGATGCTCGCACGCTCTACCACTCTATTCAGAAAGTACTGTCTTTGCCCGAGCAAACGCGGCTGTTCTTATGCCACGACTACAAAGCGCCGGGGCGAGACACCTATCAGCATGAAACCACCGTTGCCGAACAGCGCCAGGCCAACGTCCATGTGCACGACGGCATTAGCGAGGAAGAGTTCGTCAAAATGCGTACCGAACGGGATGCCACGCTGGGAATGCCACGTCTGATTATTCCTTCGGTACAGGTCAATATGCGGGCCGGCGAGCTGCCGCCCGCCGAAGATAACGGTCAGGTATACCTAAAAGTACCAATTAACAGGTTTTAAGCGGCGGTGGGTTTAGTGTTAATCGTGCTGACCTTGATGGGCACGATTGGTGTATGGGGGTGGATAGGGGTCGCGCCGTTGGCAACGGGGCTATTCAATTTCTGCCCGGTGTATTCGCTCATGGGTATATCCACCTGTAAAACCAAGCGTTAGGCAACGAGCGTTGGGTAACATAAGGAGCTAGATGTGGACTGGATAGCGAGCCTGCACGGGCTAGTGGGCGGTGTGCTGATTGGACTTTCAGCAGTGTGGCTGATGGGCGCACTAGGCCGCATTGCCGGTATCAGCGGTATCATTGGCGGTTTAATTACTCAGCGGCCTAAAGGAGACAGTGCTTGGCGGGTAGCGTTTTTAGCGGGGCTAATTAGTGGCCCGCTGCTCGTCATGGCCGTTGGGGGTGGGCTGGGGAACGTGGCAGGCGTGCCCAGTGCGGTGATTGGTGAACCTGCAGGCGGTGTGCCGCTTATGTTGTTAGCAGGCCTGCTGGTGGGGATAGGCACGGGGCTTGGCAGTGGCTGCACCAGCGGCCATGGCGTATGTGGCTTGGCGCGGTTAGCGCCCCGGTCTATGGCGGCTACTGGAACCTTCCTGGTCGCGGCCATCGCGACGGTCTATGTGGTACGGCATGTCATCGGAGGTGGGGTATGAGCACACCGGCCGTCAAAACCGCAGCGGGATACCTCGCTGGCCTGCTGTTTGGTTTGGGGCTCGCGATTTCCGGCATGACCGACCCTGCGCGGGTACTCGGCTTTTTAGATATTGCCGGTGCCTGGGATCCCACGTTGATGTTTGTACTCGGGGCCGCCGTAGGCACCACCTTTGTGGGCTACCGTTTAGTCTTCGCCCGCGGCACGCCGCTGTTTAGCACCAAATTTCAACTGCCGACCAAGCAAGAACTTGATGCCAAGCTGCTAGGCGGAGCGGCGCTGTTTGGGGTGGGGTGGGGGCTTTCCGGCTACTGCCCTGGGCCTGCCATTGCCTCCATTGGTGGGCTAACGCTGCCGCTGCTTGCACTGTTGGCGGCGATGGTGCTGGGCTGGTTTATTGCCCAGCGTATCGCTCGCTAAGTGAGCAACTCCGTTCACGATGACGCCCTTACTTTCCCTGGTAAGGGCGCTTTTTTTGATCTGGTGCAAGGGTTTGGCCAAAGGGCTTAACGTTCGGTTAATGCACGTTTGTCATGCTGCTTCCATCACAAGGAAACCGCTATGCACGTCCTACTCATAGAAGATGATCCACTGGTGGCCTCGGGTATTCGTTCTGGGCTGATGATGTACCACTTCGTTGTGGAGCACGTTACCTCGGTGCAGGCTGCGCGTCAGGCGATGCAAAGTGTCGCCAGCGACGTGGTGATTCTTGATCGTGGACTACCCGATGGCGATGGCTTGGCGCTGCTGCAATCCTGGCGCGATGAGGGCGTGACGACACCTGTGCTCATGCTGACTGCCAGGGATGCCGTGCGCGACAGAGTGGGTGGGCTGCAAAGCGGGGCCGATGATTACCTAGTGAAGCCCTTTGATTTAGATGAGCTGGTGGCAAGGCTACATGCGCTACTGCGGCGCGTAGCCGGGCGCAGCCAAGTGAGCTTCAGCTCGCGACGATTAGGGCACCTCTGCTGCGGCAGGCTAAGGGCGGCTTTCGCCGCCGTCGCCCAATAAATTGGCCTCCCACATCAGGCTCTTCACCCCTCAAGCAGTCAGGTGTGGGAGGGAGCTTCAGCTCGCGATGATGAGGGCACCACTGCTGCGGCAGGCTAAGGGCGGCTTTCGCCGCCGTCGCCCAATAAATTGGCCTCCCACTGTCGAGTATGCCGCTGTTCGATAAGTGACCTTCCCTCCCGAGCTATTGGGTTGGGCCAATAATACGGAGCTTCTACTGTGCAAAGGTTTTGTTCTGTTGAAGGCCAGTATTATCTGAGGAGTAGGTAATGACTGTGTGGGAAATGGGATGGACCCGTCCTTCTGTGCCAAGATGAAGAAGCACTTCATCTAACGTGCGCAGGGCACTGACGGCATCTTGAAAGAGGATCCATCCATGAACAACATTAGCATTGTGGGTATTGATCTTGCCAAGCATGTTTTCCAACTTCATGCGGTCGATAATCGTGGCCATCAAGTGTTTAGCAAAAAGGTTAAACGTGATCAGTTAAGCACCGTGATCGGGAACCTTCCGCCCTGTCTCGTGGCCATGGAAGCATGTGGCTCCGCTCACTATTGGGCACGTGAAATCCGGCAGCTGGGTCACGAGGCACACCTGCTTCCCCCGCAGGCCGTCAAACCGTTTATTCAAGGCCATAAAAATGATGCGCGTGATGCCGCCGGTATTGCCGAGGCGGCAGCACGTCCAGCGACAAGGCGCGTGGCGGTGAAAACGCAGGAACAGCAGTCACTACAAGCACTCCACCGGGTGCGCAGCCGCCTGGTGCGTGCTCGGACGGCCGTTGGCAACGAGCTGCGCGGGCTGTTAAATGAGTTTGGCATCATTGTGGCCCAAGGCCACCGTGTCATCCGACAAGGCGATATACGTCGATTACTAGACGAGCGTCACACTCAGTTGGGAACCGCCTTGTGTGACGTCATGCATGACCTCCTAGACGAGTGGCAAGCACTCGACACGCGCATCGCCGAGTACGATAAACGGCTCGGCGCGTATGTTCAGGCCACTCCCAGCATGAAGCAATTGATGAGCGTTCCAGGCATTGGCCCTGTCAATGCCACGTTGCTCTTCAGTCATATGGGGGATCCCAAGCGCTTCCCTAATGGACGGCAATTTAGCGCCTCCATTGGCTTGGTCCCAAGACAGTACTCAAGTGGCGGCAAGAACATCTTGAAAAGCATTACCAAACGCGGCAATAGCGAGGTCCGCCGTCAACTGGTTCATGGGGCGAGAGCGGCGTTGAGGCAGTTTCAACGTCAAGAGCACCCCGACCGATTAGCGCAATGGATCATTCGGTTGGCGGCACGGGTAGGCCAACGCAAGGCGATTGTGGCCTTGGCGAACAAAATGGCGCGAATTTGCTGGTCGATACTCGCTCATCAACGCTCTTATCAAGCATAGAAAAGTGAGGCAGCTGCCTCGACGAGGCCCTTAGAAAAAAGTCATATTGTTGTTTGAAGTAAGCACACCCGAGGTTGCGTGAGTAAGGCAATTGATGGCACACAGGTAAGACCGACTCTCTGTCACTCTGTGAAGCTCGGAGGCCCAATGAGAGGCCGCGTGGGAGATTAAGAGCAGAGAGTGCGCATTCCATCAGGGCCAGATAGCAGCGCTATCATCAAAGGCCGGATATAAGCGTGCAGTCCTCATCCGTGTCCATCTCGTGGCTTGCTTGCTCAACGGGATGGGTCCATATAAGGGAGCTTCAGCTCGCGACGATCAGGGCACCAGTGCTGCGGCAGGCTAAGGGCGGCTGACGCCGCCGTCGCCCAATAAATTGGCCTCCCACTGTTGAGTTTGCCGCTGTTCGATCAGTGATCTTATCTCTCTAGCTATTGGCTTGGGCCAATAATACGGAGCTTCTGCTGTGCAAAGGTTTTGTTCTGTTGAAGGCCAGTATTATCTGAAGAGTAGGTAATGACTGTGTGGGAGGGAGCTTCAGCTCGCGATGATTAGGGCTTCAGTGCTGCGGCAGGCTAAGGGCGGCTGACACCGCCGTCGCCCAATGAATTGGCCTCCCACTGTCGAGTATGCCGCTGTTCGATAAGTGACCTTCCCTCTCGAGCTATTGGGTTGGGCCAATAATACTGACCTTCTACTGTGCAAAGGTTTTGTTCTGTTGAAGGCCAGTATTATCTGAAGAGTAGGTAATGACTGTGTGGGAGGGAGCTTCAGCTCGCGACGATTAGAGCACCAGTGCTGCGGCAGGCTAAGGGCGGCTGACGCCGCCGTCGCCCAATGAATTGGCCTCCCACTGTCGAGTATGCCGCTGTTCGATAAGTGATCTTATCTCTCTAGCTATTGGGTTGGGCCAATAATACTGACCTTCTACTGTGCAAAGGTTTTGTTCTGTTGAAGGCCAGTATTATCTGAAGAGTAGGTAATGACTGTGTGGGAGGGAGCTTCAGCTCGCGACGATTAGAGCACCAGTGCTGCGGCAGGCTAAGGGCGGCTGACGCCGCCGTCGCCCAATAAATTGGCCTCCCACATCAGGCTTTCTAATCGACAAACAGCTGGTTGTTTACACTTGTATTCTAGGATGTGACTTATAGCCAAATAGCATCCCAATAGCTGTACTTTCCTATATCTTCGACCAAATTGGCTCTTAGAGGATTGGCAACGATATATCTAGCAGCTGCTTTTAGCGATGCTTCATCTTTAATCATTCGATCGTGAAAGCCATCTTGCCAAAGACGCCTGCCAATATTCAGCGATACGTAAGCCTTATAACGTCTCACAGCCTCAGAAAGGTCGCCGTTTAGCTGAAGCAACCAATGGATATGGTCTGGCATAACAACAAAAGCAAAAGTTGTCGCCAGCTCGCTCACGCGAGGGTGGTAAAAGTGCCTGGATGCACAACAGGCAGTATGAAAATTAGTAAAAACCTGCTGACGATGGCGGGTCGTCGCAGTGACTAAGTAGTGAGCATTCGGGATTGATTGCCTCCCTTGGCGAAGCAGATGGCTCCTGTTCATTATATGCTCCCTATAATTTTTAATTAACTTAGCACATGCTGTGTAGCATTTTCTGTAGGAGGGAGCTTCAGCTCGCGATAATGAAGGCACCACTGCTGCGGCAGGCTCAGGGCGGCTGACGCCGCCGTCGCCCAATAAATTGGCCTCCCACATCAGGCTCTTCACCCCTCAAGCAGTCAGGTGTGGGAGGGAGCTTCAGCTCGCGACGGTTAGGGCACCAGTGCTGCGGCAGGCTCAGGGCGGCTGACGCCGCCGTCGCCCAATAAATTGGCCTCCCACATCAGGCTCTTCACCCCTCAAGCAGTCAGGTGTGGGAGAGAGCTTCAACTCGCGATAATGAAGGCACCACTGCTGCGGCAGGCTAAGGGCGGCTGACGCCGCCATCGCCCAATAAATTGGCCTCCCACATCAGGCTCTTCACCCTTCAAGCAGTCAGGTGTGGGAGGGAGCTTCAGCTCGCGATGATGAAGGCACCACTGCTGCGGCAGGCTAAGGGCGGCTTTCGCCGCCGTCGCCCAATAAATTGGCCTCCCACTTCTTTTGTTAAGGCGCTTCGCTACCCATCATCTCAATGAGGCGTTCTTGGCTGGGGAGGCCTTGGATTCGGTCAATACGCACAGTGCCGCCTTCAGCCTCACGTTGGAAAGCGCTGGTGGGGGTGGCGTAGAGGCCTAGCTCTTCAAAGAGCTGGTTGTTGGCATATACCTGCTCTTCGATATCCCGTGGCTGTGCGCTGGGGGAGAGCTCATCACCTTCACTGTGACGGTGCAGGGCAGCGGAGGGGTCGTCAGCGCCGAGAATGGTAGCGGCTAACGCAGGGCTATTGGGGGCGAGAATACCGACCATAATATGGCGTAGCTGAACCTCACCAGCCTCTACCCAGGGGCGTGTTTGTTGCCACAGCTGACGGCAGTAAGGGCAGTTGGCGTCGGTGAAGGTGTAGATGACGCGTGGGGCATCCGGGTCGCCATCCTGAATCCAGCGGCTCTCTTCAAGCAGCTTCCAGGTTTCGGCCTCTAAGGGTGCCCGTACGTGCTCGTCAAGCTGTGCCTCAGTCATGTCGCTGCCTTCGCTGTCTACCAGCGTGCCAATAATGGCGTGTTCTCCATCAGGTGTTAAATAAATCGCCATATCTTGCCCTTGCACGCTGGCCCCAAAGCCGCGCATTCCGCCCGGCGCATCAAACTGCCCATGGATCGTTAAGCCCTGGTTGGCCAGCGCCTGCACGGGGGCTGGTAGCTCGTCGGCATGGCTGGCTGCCGCTGCGCTACCCAGCGCGGCAAGTAAAGCGAAACGGCCAACATGGGGTAAGAAAACACGTTGCATAGCACTATCCTTATGAAAACGGCTTGGTGTGGGTGCCGCGAGGCAAAATATATTAGCGAATACGCGAAAGGCCATCTTGCAAAGTGGCGCGGGAAAGCTCGCCAAAATGGGTGCTCACGAGCTGTCCATCCGCGTTGTAGTAAAGCGTTGTGGGCATGGCATGGGCTCCGGTGGTTTGACCCAGGGCATTGCTCGGGTCTTGCCATACATTCTTCAAATCAAAGCCGTGTTCGCTCATAAACGCATGAATGTGTTGAAGGCTTTCACCTTGGTTAACGAACACAAAGGTAATGTCCTGCGCTTGTTGCTGGGCCTCTTCAAACACCGGCATTTCACGAATACATGGCGGGCACCAACTTGCCCATAGGTTAACTACCATGGGCTTTTGCTCCTGCTGAGCAAGTTTGGGCAGGGTAATAGGCTCGCCGTTGAGCGTAGCAAGCGGAGTAGTGGGCAGTGGGCGTGCCTGCTGTTCGATCAGTAGCGTACTGCCAGCTGTCAAGCCCCAGGCTAAACCGCCTACCAAAAGCGCCCCGGCAAGCGGTACTCGTTGGCGCGGTGAGCGCCATATTGCCCATCCAGCGTAGCTAAGGCCCGCCACTATACCACCGAGTATATCGAAGCCGCCATCGCGAATATCTAAGCGCGATAGCATGCTGTCATAGTCGCTCCAGTAACGCACAACAAAGACGAGGCGTGCGGCCACCAGCGCCACAAATAGCAGGGTAAATAACGTATCGCTGACCGCCACGCGATGCCGCTGGCCAATAAGCGCACCCGCTAGCAGGGCCAGTAAAAAGGCAAATCCAATCATCAATTGATGCAGACTAAACCCCATGGGGCCAATCGCAACACTTTGCTGCAACATAGTCACTCACGCTTTCACCAGTGGTTTAGCGTAAGTGTGTCAGAACAAGATTATTTAACGATTATCTCTCGTTGCCCTGAGTCGTTATGTCGCAAGCCTTATGCTTCAGCAGCCAGCCAGCGGACGGCATAGGGCGGCAGTGTTTCTTCGTGGTGAGCTGTCAGCGGGTCTAGCGGCTGCCAGTGGTACTGGGTAAGCGCTTGGTTCAGGGCATCGCCTGCGTGAGCGAGATCAAACTTAACATCGGTGACGTTATACAGCGCGAGTAGGCGTCGCCCGTTACGGAGTGGCCCGCGCTCAATGGCTAGCAGCTCGGGTGGCGTTTCTATCACGCGCTGCGGGGCGTTGGGGTGAAAGCAGGGCTCTTGGCGACGCTGCACTAGTAGCCGGTGCAGGGCATGGAAAACGTCATGGGTGGGGGTGGAAGGGCTCTCCAGCAGCAGTGCCAGCTCATCAAGCTGCCAGCGGCGACGGTTAATCGAGCGTAAGCGGCCGCTGCGCTCCACACCTTCGACATCATTTAGCGTGCCGGTGAGCGTATGGATATAGAGTGCGGGTATTCCTTGTAGGCTGAGCATGATCGCTTGGCTGCATAGAAAGCGCGCAATTTGCCACGGGTCTGGCCCGCGGCGGGTGCCGCACATGGCCTCAAACCAGGTAATGTTAATTTCGTAGGGTGTGTCGCTGCCATCAGGGTTGCTGCGCATGCTGACAAAGCCACCAAAACGATGCATCAGTTCCAGCAGTGCGTCGCGTTCATGGTCAGGCAACAGGCCTTCTAACGGCCGTACGCCAATACCGTCGTGGCTCGCGGTGAAGTTTAAGTAGGTGCACTGTTCAGGCAGCACCGGCAAGCTGTTTAACCACGTTTGTATCGTCGTCGCTTCGCCGCGGGTGAGGGTGTGCAGCAGCAGGGGCGGCAGGGCGAACTGGTACACCATGTGGGCTTCATCGGGCGCGCCTTTCGCTAATCGCTCCAAGCCAAAGTAGCTGATGTTTTCGGCATGGGGCACGTTGGTTTCGGTGATCAGCAGCGTGCCGGGGGCTATTTCATCCACGATGGCGCGAAGTAAGCGCACAACGGTATGGGTTTCCGGCAGGTGAATGCAGGAGGTGCCCAATCGCTTCCACAAAAACGCCACCGCGTCCAAGCGAATAATGCGCACCCCTTGCTGTAGGTAGAACAGCAGAATACCCACGAACTCTAACAACACATCCGGGTTTTCGAAGTTGAGGTCTATTTGGTCTTCCGAGAAAGTCGCCCACACGTGGCGCGTACCCCGGCGCGTAGAGATCGGCACTAGAAGTGGGCTACTGCGCGGGCGGGTGACTTGGGAGACATCGGTATCCGGATCCACTTCGATAAAGTAGTCGCGACCGGGCAGGCTGCCGGTCAGGTAATCCACAAACCAGAGCGACTCTCTGGAGACATGGTTCAGCACTAAATCAGCCATCAAGTCATAGTGGCTGGCTAGCGTTTGGATATGCGCCCACTCGCCCAGCTCGCTATTGACCTCGCGGTAGTGAATCACCGAAAAGCCGTCGTCGCTGCTCCAGGGGAAAAAGGGCAGTACGTGAACCCCGCTAATGGCATCCCCCAGATAGCGCTGTAGAAAAGTATCCAGCACCGCTAAAGGCGGCGTACCTTCATCCAAGATGGAATCACCGTAACAAATGACCCACTGATCTTTTTCGCTCCATGTTGGTGCGTCGTGGCCCGCCGTGTTAGCGGGTGGGGAAGCCGTCGAGGCGGTACGAAAATTCGCAAGATGCTGGCCAATACGCCGCTGTACTTCCCCCGCACGGGGGCCATACAGGTGGGTAAGGTAGTGGTGAACGGTCTGCTCGAAAGGGGTCATAAAGGGCGTCCTATAAATCAACCTTCGACAAACGCTGCAGCTTGTGTGCCAAATCGTTACAATACCGTGTTGATACGCGTTGTATAACACAGCTACGCCCTAAGGGCAGCGATAAGGCTGCCGCTGACAATAGGCGATAAAACAGGTTATAAAATGGCGAATAACGGGCAGGGCATGGAGCCTTGTAGCGCTTTTTATTCGTACAGGCTGACACGCTGCACGCACAGCTACTAGTGCGTACTGATAATAGGTTGACTGCCATGCATTGCCCTTTTTGTGGTGCAAATGATACCCGAGTGACAGATTCCAGGCTGGTGGCGGAAGGCGACCAGGTGCGCCGCCGCCGTCAGTGTGCCAACTGCCAAGAGCGTTTTACGACTTATGAAACCGCTGAGCTGATTATGCCGCGGGTGGTAAAATCCGACGGCTCTCGCGAGAGCTTTAATGAGGCGAAACTACGCGACGGTATGCTGCGCGCGCTGGAAAAGCGCCCGGTAAGCGCTGAAGCGATTGAAGTGTCGGTAGAGCGTATTCGCCAGACGCTGCGCGCCCGTGGCGACCGTGAAGTCAACGCGCGTGAGATTGGTGAAGCGGTGATGAAAGCGCTGCGTAGCTTGGATCAAGTGGCCTATATTCGTTTCGCCTCGGTATATCGTAAATTTCAGGATTTAGACGAGTTCCGGGCGGAAATCGACCGCCTCTCCCAAGAGCCCACGGATGAGCCAGAGGGCAGTGGGACACAGCACGGAGCATCGTAATGGGTGAATTCTCCACCGCCGACTATCGCTACATGGCTCGCGCTATCCAGCTAGCCAAACGCGGGCTTTATACCACCGACCCCAACCCCAGGGTGGGGTGTGTGATGGTGCACTTTGATGGCAGCGCGGAAGGCAGCATTGTGGGCGAGGGATACCATGTGCGTGCGGGAGAACCCCATGCAGAAATTCACGCCCTAAAGGCGGCAGGCAGCGCCGCCCAGGGTGCCACCGCTTATGTCACGCTAGAGCCTTGCTCACATACCGGGCGAACAGGGCCCTGCGCGGTGGCGCTGGCGCAAGCGGGTGTTGCGCGCGTGGTGGTGGCGATGGGGGACCCTAATCCCCAGGTCAGCGGTGGCGGTATTGAGTATTTGAAAGCAGCAGGCATTCAGGTGCAGGTAGGCCTGTTGGAAGCAGATGCCCGGGCGCTGAATCCGGGCTTTATTTCCCGTATGGAGCGTCAGCGCCCCTTTGTGCGGCTGAAAATGGCGATGAGCTTGGATGGCCGTACCGCCATGGGGTCGGGGGAGTCCCAGTGGATTACCGGCCCGCAAGCGCGCACCCAAGTGCAGCGGCTGCGCGCCCGCTCAAGCGCTATTCTGAGCGGCGTGGAATCTATCATTATGGATGATTCACGCTTAACGCTGCGTGCCGACCAACTGGCACTGGATAACGCCGCCGAGATCGTGCAGCGCCAGCCGCTAAGAGTGATCTTGGATTCGCGCCTTCGTTTACCGCTTGCCGCGGCCTGCCTACGAGAGCCAGGGCGCACGCTGATTATCACCACCGATCAGCATAGCGAAGAGAAACGGCGTAAACTGGCGGCGGCGGGTGCTGAGATTCAGGTGCTGCCTGCCGAAGGCGGTCGTATTGCGCTGGCTGACATGCTGCGTTGGCTGGCGGATAATGAGCAGGTTAACGAGCTGTTGGTAGAGACCGGCGCAACGCTAGCAGGAGCGTTACTGGAGGCGAATTTAGTCGACGAGCTGCAGCTATTTGTCGCTCCTACGCTATTAGGCGGTGAAGCAAGGCCACTATTTGCACTGCCGGGAATTACCCAGATGGCCGATCAGAAACGCTTGACGATTAAAGAGTCGCGAACCGTTGGGCAAGACTGGTGGATCACCGCCACCCCTCACGCTGACTAGCGCAAGCCGTCATTGCAAGGTACCCTGACGCCCGAAATCGCATACGATGCGACCACATTTTTTGGAGATTCCATGGCGCACTCCTCTTCTGAGGGCTTATCCCCTATCGCTGAGCTGGTGGACGATATTCGCCAGGGCAAAATGGTGATTCTCATGGATGATGAGGATCGCGAGAATGAAGGTGATATCATCATGGCCGCCGAAATGGTGAAGCCTGAGCATATCAACTTCATGGCACGCTACGCGTGCGGCTTGATCTGTATGCCGATGACCCGTGAGCGCTGCGAGCAGCTCAACTTGCCGCTGATGGTACGGGACAACGGCTCAGGCTTTGGCACCAAGTTCACGCTCTCTATTGAGGCAACCGAAGGCGTCACGACCGGTATTTCAGCGGCTGACCGCGCGCGCACTGTGCAGGCAGCCGTTGCACCGAATGCCAAGCCTTCGGACATCGTTCAGCCAGGGCACATTTTCCCGCTGATGGCCGAGCCGGGCGGCGTGCTTCGCCGTGCCGGTCATACGGAGGCGGCCTGTGATTTGGCAGCGCTGGCAGGCTTTGATCCCAGCGGTGTGATTTGTGAAATTATGAACGATGACGGCAGTATGGCGCGTCGTCCGGAACTGGAAGTGTTTGCGAAGACGCATGGTATTAAGATGGGCACCATTGCCGATCTGATCCACTACCGTATTGTGAACGAGCAAACGGTGGACCATATAGAAACCTCTCAGGTGTCGACCGTTCACGGCAAGCTTGCGCTACATGTGTTCCGTGATCGTATTCAAGGTGCGCACCATTTGGCGCTGGTAAAAGGGCAGCCGACGCCGGAGCAGGCCACCACCGTACGTGTGCACCTTGCCGATACGCTGCGCGACGTGATGGGCTTAATGAAGGGTGAGCAGTGTCGGTGGGATGCCAACCGCGCTATTCATGAAATTGCCCAAGCCCAGGCCGGTGTGTTTGTACTGATTGATGATGGGCGTCCTAATCAAGATTTGAAAGACCAGCTAGATATCTTTCTGGATCGCGTACGCCAGCCGCGTACCAACGACTCAGACGGTTCTGGCAACTACTTAACGATTGGTACTGGCTCGCAGATTCTGCGCCACTTAGGCGTTGGTAAAATGCGGCTACTCAGCTCTCCGTGGAAATTCTCAGCGCTCTCTGGGTTTGGTCTTGAAGTAGTCGAGCGCCTGGGGCCCAATGACACGGCGTATGAGCCAACTTTTCAGCAGGAATAAATTGATGCAACCCCTTTCGCAAATTGAAGGCACTTTTGTAGACGTTGATGGACGCTATGTCATCGTGGTGGGCCGCTTTAATCACCACGTGGTCGATAGCTTGGTGGAAGGTGCCGTCGATAGCCTGACACGCCACGGTGTGGATGTGGAAAATATCCATATCGTTCATGTGCCGGGCGCGTGGGAACTGCCCCTGGCCGTGAAGCGTGTACTCAATGTGATGAAGCCGGATGCGGTGATTGCCCTCGGTGCGGTCATTCGTGGCGGCACGCCACATTTTGAGTACGTGGCGGGTGGCTGCAACACGGCTATTAACCATCTCCAACTTGAGTTTGATACGCCCGTAGCCAATGGCGTATTAACCGTTGAGTCTATTGAGCAAGCCATTGAGCGTGCAGGCACCAAAGCCGGTAATAAAGGCACCGAAGCGGCGATGGCCGCGATGGAAATGGTGTCTCTACTGCGCGCGTTGCCGGTAGGAGACTCTCAATGAGCGAGCGTCGTGAGCGCAAGCCCTCTGCGGCACAGCAGGGGCGTCACGCCGCAAGGGAGTTAGCGGTACAGGGGCTTTACCAGTGGCAGATGACCGGTAAGTCCATTACCACGATTGAAGCTGAGTTTCGTAGCCAAGTGGCTGACGATGACTTAGAAGATCATGAGAACTGGGTAAAGGTCATGGAAATCGCGGACAAAGCGCTGTTCCATGAGCTACTGCATAACACGGTGCGTTTCAAAACCGAGCTGGACCGTGAAATTGCCCCATTGCTTGATCGCCGTTTGGAAGATTTGGACGCGGTGGAGCTGGCGATTCTTCGTCTCGGCGCTTACGAGCTTTCCCGGCGAATGGAAGTGCCTTACCGCGTAGTGATTAACGAAGGCGTTGAGCTGGCAAAATCATTTGGCGCCACCGACGGCCATAAATACGTGAATGGCATTCTCGATAAGCTGGCAAACCGCTTACGAAGTGCCGAAGTCAGCGCCCGCCGCTTGTAAGCGGGCCGCCTGATCAAGCGTTTAAGGGGCCTTTGTGCTTGCCGAATTCGATCTGATTCGACGTTACTTTATGTCGCCGCAGGAGGCACAAGCGACAGATGGCGTTGCCCTAGGATGCGGCGATGACGCCACTCTATTGGTACCCCAGGCGGGGCAGCAGCTGGCGGTGAGTGTTGATACATCCGTCGTCGATGTACACTTTCCCCACGATGCCCCCGCCTATGCGATAGGACACCGGGGGTTAGCCGTGGCACTCAGCGACTTAGCCGCGATGGGGGCTCAGTCGCGCTGGTGCTTGATGGCTATCACCTTGGATCAGCGCGCCTTTAAAGATGACACTGCCGCTGAGCAGTGGCTTGCCGATTATGCCAGCGGTTTTCACACGCTTTGCCAGCAGCACGCGACGACACTCGCTGGAGGCGATGTTACCTCTGGCGCGCTCAGCATTAGCGTCACCGTGATGGGCGAAGTGCCTACTGGCACGGCTATAACGCGTTCGGGCGCGCAGGTGGGCGATGTGGTGGCCGTGACCGGTGCATTAGGTGGCGGTGCTGGCGGGCTAGCGTTGTGGCAACAGGGTGAACGCGACCTGAAACACCCGTTGCTACAGCGCTATCTCTTGCCTCAGCCCCGGCTAAAGGCCGGCATTGCGCTACGCGGATTGGCCACAGCGGCGATGGATATCTCCGATGGCCTGCTAGCGGATCTGGCGCATCTGCGGGAAGCGTCCCAGGTAGGTGTCGCTTTGCAGCCCGACTCGCTACCCCTAGCCGAAGGATTAGCCGAAGTGCTGGGCAGCGAAGCGGCCTTAACCGCAGCGCTATCTGGCGGTGATGACTACGAACTGCTGGTGACACTACCTCCCTCCCAGGTTGCTCAAGCGCAAATGCAGCTGGCCGAGTTAGGCCTTTCGCTTAGCATTATTGGCCGCTGCACCGAAGCGCTTGGGGTGGCGGGAGTGCCTGTAGAAGGGGCGACTGGCTGGCAGCATTTTCGTGGGGGTGACCAATGAACCGAGCAC
Organism: Halomonas sp. Cn5-12; assembly: GCF_021532545.1. Classification (NCBI taxonomy): domain Bacteria; kingdom Pseudomonadati; phylum Pseudomonadota; class Gammaproteobacteria; order Oceanospirillales; family Halomonadaceae; genus Halomonas; species Halomonas sp. Cn5-12. The sequence continues at coordinate 14,912 of NZ_JAKGAY010000038.1, read as the reverse complement.
CGGCGAGCGTCTGGCGGCGCCCCACCCACTTTTTTGCTTTTGGCCTCGGCAGTGGCACGGTGCCTTGGGCACCGGGTACCTTTGGTACTCTGGCTGCGATTCCTTTCTACTGGATGATGGCCGACCTGACGCTAGGCTGGTACCTAGGCATTGTGCTGGCAGCCTTTGTGGTTGGCGTATGGCTTTGCGATAAAACGTCTCATGACCTGGGGGTGCATGATCACTCAGGGATCGTATGGGATGAGTTTGTTGGTTACTGGATTACCATGGCAGCGGTTCCTTTCTCCTGGGAGGCAGCGCTGTGGGGGTTTGTGGTATTTCGCATCTTCGATGTCTTTAAGCCATGGCCCATTCGCTGGGCTGACCGCCGAGTAGCCGGTGGCTTTGGCATTATGATTGATGATGTGATGGCAGGGGTCTACGCCTGGAGTACTATGCACCTTTGGTTTTGGCTGCATTAAGTTAAGCCTGCGCATCAACTGCTATGCTTACTGTGTTGCACGCCTACTGCTTGTATGGAGCGAAGCCTTCTTGGGGAGGCTATTCAAGGAGATAGCATGCGCAAGGAACGTTTGATCGTGCCTATCCTCGCGGCCGTGGCCGTGATCTGGATGGTCGCGCAACTGCTATCCAGCGTTCTTTTTGAACGTAGCCTACGCCAAGCGCTGGAAGATCTGGAGGCGCGGGGCGAGTGGCGTGTCAGTCGAATTGAGAACCACCAGGGGTGGCTAACCTCCCGTGGAGGGCTGGTTCTTTCTCCTCTTTTAGGTCGGCCTTGGCGTTTGGAACTGACCTACCGGGCCCGTCATGGTGTGCTCAGCACGGATGTTGAAGGCACCCTATTGCCGCGCTTGGATAGTGTATTGCAGAAAGCGGTGGGTGAGGTCTCGGCGCCTTCGGTGCCACGCTGGCAAGGCCGCTACCAAACGTTGAGTGGGCACACCGAACTGCGTCTGGCCCTGGCGCCCTTTGTGATTCAGCAGAGCGGGCGTGAGCTGGCGGTTCGTGGTGCTCGCGTTCGGCTAGAGGGGCTGTTTGGTGACTGGCGTTTGCGCGGGTTGCTGGAACAGCTCACGCTGACCGATGGCCTTGCCCAACTCACGCTGGGGCCAACCCAGCTAGAAAGCCGTTATACCTATATTGAAGATGCCTACCATTTTGCTCAGCGCGACCATCTGCATATTGAAAGTTTAGCGCTGCGCTATCCCGCTTACGATATTCATGTCACACCCTTAGATGTGCATAGCCATATGGAGCTGGATGAGAGTGAGCTGCGCTTGAAGGGCGAGCTGATTATTGGCGATGTGCGTGTGCCTAGCGAAGCACCTGATACCTCGCTGTTAAGCGGCCGTATAGAAGCGGAGCTTTCCCGGCTAAACGGAGATGCAGTGCGGGCAACCATTCGTCGGCTGCGTCAGGAGGCTGCTTGGGGCGATGCTAGCCTGCCTATGGCAGAAGGCTTATTGTCACGCTTAGAGCCAAATTTGCTCCAGGTACTCAGTAATTCTCCGCGCTTAGATGTTACCACTATTGATATTGATAGCCCGTTGCTTGGCTTGCAGGTGGATGCCGAGGGGGCTCTGTTTTTTGATGCGCGCCGCCTGGATGAGTTAAGTATCACGGCTCTTGGTAAATCCGATGAACGTGCTCGCTGGCTAGAGCGCATCGACGGCGATTTTATTTGGCATGATGCCCCAACGGTTGCCGCCCTTTGGTTGGGCTTGCCTTTAGGCACGCGGGATCTGCAGTTTGATGTCGTTCGTGGAGTATGGCGTGTGAATGGCCGCCCTATGCCGACGCTTTGGCCATGAATGCTTTCATAACCATTGGCTAAATTGCCTTGAGGGTTGAAGTTTTCCCTGTGTGCCCACATTCCTTTAGCAATGCTGAGTGGCCCAAGCCACTAGTGACTGTTGATGGGAGGGCGCATGAGCGACCAGGATTACGATCGAGAACACGAACATCAAGACTGGCTTACTGAGAGTGAGTCGCACGATTCTCAAGAAGATAACCCCAAAAGCAACGGTTACCGCTCTGATGGGGAGCGGGTAAATTCGCTATTGCCTGCCAGTGAGATGCTGCCCGAGCGCATCTACCTGCTACCGATTCATAACCGTCCTTTCTTTCCTGCCCAGGTTCAGCCGCTGGTCATTAACCGCGAGCGCTGGGAAGAGACCATGCGCCGGGTCAATAACACGCCACACCACACTATCGGCGTTGCGTTTGTTGGGGAGCATGGCGTTGAGTCGCTGGATCATGAAGTCTTCCCCGAGATTGGCACCGCAGTGAAGGTGCATAAGCTCAAAGGCGAAGATCAACAGATTCAGTTCATTGCTCAGGGGTTGCAGCGTTTTAAAATCCAGCGCTGGCTCTCCAAAGAGCCGCCTTACTTGGTGGAAGTGACTTACCCGAAAGAGCCGGTCAATGCCGAAGATGAAGAGACCCGTGCCTATGCCATGGCGATCATCAACGGCATTAAAGAGCTGCTGCCCATTAACCCGCTCTACGGGGAGGAGCTAAAACACTACCTTAACCGTTTTAGCCCCCATCAGCCCGGCCCGCTGACCGACTTTGCCGCCGCGATTACCTCGGCCAAAGGCCCAGAGCTGCAAGACGTGCTGGCAACGCTACCCGTTGCCGAGCGGATGCAAAAAGTGCTGCCGCTGCTGCGTAAAGAGATCGATGTCGCCCAGTTGCAAAGCGAAATCAGCGAGCAGGTCAATGCCCAGATGCAGGAGCGTCAGCGGGAATTTTTCCTACGCGAACAGCTGAAGGTGATTCAGCGTGAGCTGGGCATCTCTAAAGATGACCGCGAAAACGACGTGGATACTTTCCGAAACCGGCTGGAATCCTTGGTGGTGCCAGAGCGAGTTCAGGCACGTATCGATGAGGAGCTGAATAAACTCAGCGTGCTGGAAACGGGCTCGCCGGAGTATGGCACCACCCGCAACTATCTGGACTGGTTAACCTCGCTGCCTTGGGGAGTAACCAGCCAGGATAAGCTGGATCTTGCCCATGCTCGAGAAGTCCTCGACCGCGACCACGATGGCCTAAAAGACGTGAAAGAGCGGATTGTCGAGTTCCTTGCCGAGGGCACCTTTAAAGGCGATGTAGGCGGCTCGATTGTGCTGCTGGTTGGCCCGCCAGGGGTGGGTAAAACCTCCATTGGCCGCTCTATTGCCGAAGCGCTGGGACGTAAGTTTTATCGTTTCTCGGTGGGCGGTATGCGGGATGAGGCTGAAATCAAAGGCCATCGACGCACCTATGTAGGCGCAATGCCCGGTAAGCTCGTTCAGGCGTTCAAAGAGGTTGAGGTAGAAAACCCGGTCATCATGCTGGATGAAATTGATAAGCTGGGTCAATCTTTCCAGGGTGACCCCGCCTCGGCGCTGCTGGAAGTGCTTGACCCCGAGCAGAACGTTGACTTCCTCGACCACTATCTCGACGTGCGGATGGATCTTTCCAAGGTGCTCTTCGTGTGCACCGCTAACACGCTGGATAGCATCCCCGGGCCGTTGCTCGACCGTATGGAGCAGATTCGCCTGTCGGGCTATATCGCTGAAGAGAAGCTGCAGATCGCCAAGCATCACCTCTGGCCCAAGCTGCTTAAGCGCGACAACTTGTCGAAGAGGCGCATTAACTTGAGCGATGCGGCGCTGAAGCAGGTGATTGACGGCTATGCCCGTGAAGCAGGCGTACGTCAGTTAGAAAAACAGCTGCACCGCATTGTGCGCAAAGCCGCGGTGAAACTGCTGGAAGAAGATGTTGAAACCGTCAAGGTCTCGGTCAAGAACCTGGAAGAGTTCCTGGGCGCACCGCTTTTCCGTAAAGAGAAAGTCCTGAAAGGCGAAGGAGTCGTCACAGGGCTTGCCTGGACATCCATGGGCGGTGCCACGCTGCCCATTGAGGCAGGCAAGGTGCATTCGCTAGATCGCGGCTTCAAGCTAACCGGCAAGCTGGGCGATGTGATGAAAGAGTCGGCCAATATTGCCTACAGCTACACCTTGGGGCATTTGGCGGAGTACGGTGCGGATGCAGATTTCTTTGACTCTGCCTTTGTTCACCTCCACGTGCCTGAAGGAGCCACGCCGAAGGATGGCCCCTCTGCCGGGGTAACCATGACCACCGCGCTACTGTCGTTGGCTAAACATCAAGCCATCACTCGCCCGTTGGCGATGACCGGTGAGTTAACCCTCACCGGCCAGGTGCTACCGGTAGGCGGTATCCGCGAAAAAGTGATTGCCGCACGGCGCAGCGATATCTTTGAGGTCATCTTGCCTGAGGCAAATCGCCGTGATTACGAGGAGCTACCGGATTACCTAAAAGAGGGGATGACGGTGCACTTTGCTAATCGCTACCGGGATGTTGCTAATGTGGTCTTCAAGTAGCTGGCCAGCATGATGGGCTTACACAAGCAATAAAATCATTAAAAGCGCCGCTCTGAAGAGAGCGGCGCTTTTTTACATCTGTTTACTGGTTAAGTGCCCCGCTAATTCTGGATAATAAAGAAAAATCAAATTATTAAAAAATGCCCCTGGGGAGCTTCTATGCGCAACAACCAGCCCGTTACCCAACGCGAATATGTGCTTGATGAAGAGACCGTGCTTATTTCACGCTCTGATTTAAAAGGTAATGTGACCTATGCCAACGCAGCCTTTGTGGAAGTCAGCGGCTATTCAAGGGATGAACTGCTTGGCGCGCCGCATAATTTAATTCGCCACCCCGATATGCCCGAAGCCGCTTATGCCGATTTTTGGAAAACCATTCAGGCAGGTGGCACTTGGCAGGGAACGGTTAAAAATCGCCGTAAAAATGGTGATCACTACTGGGTCAATGCCACAGTGGCACCTTTGAGAGATGGCGACCGCATTGTTGGCTACACCTCTTTACGCCGCAAAGCCTCGGATAAACAGATCGCCTTGGCAGACCGAGTGTATGCGGAGATACGCGAAAAGGGTAAATCCCGCCGCTATGCTCTCCACCAAGGGGCGTTAACGCGCCGAGGCCTTGGCGGTATTGTGGCGCGCTTTCAGTTCACAAGCTTAAAAGCCAAGTTAACCGGCATGGTTGTCGTTGCAGTGGTCCTGCTGGGTTTATCGGGCGGGTTAGGGCTGTATGGCTTAAATGCTTCTGGAGAGCGGCTTGAAACTCTCAACCGCGCAGGTCTTGAGGCAGTAGCTGACCTGCAGTTAATCGAGCGTCACATTGGTTTGGGCGTTGAGCAGTTGGAGCCTGCGGTAAGAAACCCACGTCGAGTGGATATGGACGCAGTGTCTGCCAGTCTCACCAGCAGCACGCAGACCGCTCAGCAGCTGTGGGAAGAGTACCGCCAAACCAGTAGTGCACCCGAAGAGAGTGTAGAAGCGTTTAATGCTGCCTTTAGCACTTGGCGTGATGGTGTTGCTAGCGCCATTGAAGCCGTTGGGCAAGCCAATGGGTTTGCGGCATTTGAATCGCTCAATAGCGTAGTGCTGCCCGCGACTACCGAGATTCGCGAGCTAAATAGCCAGTTGGTCGACTACGAGCGTGCTGGCGCGGTCAATTTGATGTCAGATGCTCGCCAGGGTCGCCAGCAGATGTTTATTGCGCAGTTGGTGCTGATGCTGATTGGCCTGTGTGTGCTGGTCGCCCTCAGCGTATTTATCTTGAAATCTGTCTTCCGCAGCTTAGCGGGGGCACGCTATATGACGTTCCAAATTGCGGCGGGTAACTTAGCGGCACGGGAGCGCCGTCAAAGTAATGATGAGCTAGGCGAGCTGCTCTATTCGCTGGATACCATGCGCTTTAGTCTCTCTAGCATCGTTGGTGATGTGGAAAACCGCGTGTCGGTCGTCACCCCCGCCATTCAGCAAATTGCCACCGAAAACGAGGAGCTGGCGACGCGAACCGAACAACAAGCGTCATCGCTGCAACAAACGGCTTCCAGCATGGAAGAGATGACCTCAACCGTTCAGCAAAATAACGATAATGCTCGCCAAGCCACAGAGCTTGCCCAACAAAATGCTACCAGTACGCGAGCTACTCGTCAGCAGATGGAGCAGTTGGTTGAACGTATGCAGCGCATCGCCAAAAGTGCCGAAAAGATGACTGAAATGATAGGGGTTATCGATAGCATTGCCTTCCAAACCAATATTTTGGCACTCAATGCCTCGGTAGAAGCCGCGCGAGCCGGTGAGCACGGGCGCGGGTTCGCGGTGGTTGCCAGCGAGGTGCGGGTGCTGGCAAGCCGCAGTGCTGATGCATCTCAGGAAATTCGCAAGATGATCGACAGCACGACACAGGAAGTGCAAGGGGGGCGTAGTGCGGTGGAGCAAGCAGAAAGTGCCATCGAAAACGTCGTGGAGCAGGTAAGCCGTGTGAGTGAGCTAATGGCCTCCATTAGTACCGCTTCCAGCGAGCAGAGTAGCGGTATTGGGCAGATTAATGCGGCGATTGCGGAAATGGATAGCGTGACTCAGCAAAACGCCTCCAAAGTGCAGTCTATCGCCGCGTCAGCAGACAACCTTGCCCTGGAAGCCTTTGAACTGGCTAACGTGGTTGATGCTTTCCGCTTGGAGGGAGCGCAAGCAGAGAGCATTAGTGCTGCCCGTGAGAAGCTTAGCAGCGTTCAAAAGGCGGCCAAGCAAGCAGCGCCTCGCCTGTCGAGCAGCAAATCTTCCAAGCAGCAGGCCAGTAGGCAGAGCACCAGCACGAGTGCTGATGAGTGGGATGAGTTTTAACCGCTAACCCCCGTTGGTTGTCCTCTACATCTAGTCTCAGCGGTGCGCTCATGCCACAATCTAAGGCCGCTGGATTCAACTGCCTGCTGCCACGTATGCGGCAGGCCATGATAAAGATGTAGAGGACACCATGCCTGAGTATCGCTCCCGTACCACCACCGCTGGCCGCAATATGGCTGGCGCCCGTGCCCTTTGGCGTGCCACCGGTATGAAAGATGACGACTTTCATAAGCCGATTATTGCGGTCGCCAACTCCTTCACCCAGTTTGTACCCGGTCATGTGCATCTAAAAGACATGGGCCAGCTGGTGGCGCGTGAGATTGAAAAAGCGGGCGGCGTAGCCAAAGAGTTCAACACCATCGCCGTGGACGATGGCATCGCCATGGGTCATGACGGCATGCTCTATTCGCTGCCGAGCCGCGATATCATTGCTGACAGCGTCGAGTACATGTGTAACGCCCACTGCGCCGATGCACTGGTGTGCATCTCCAACTGCGACAAAATCACCCCAGGAATGCTGATGGCCGCGATGCGCCTCAATATTCCGGTGATCTTTGTATCAGGCGGCCCGATGGAAGCCGGTAAGACCAAACTCCTGGATCACGGCCTCGACCTCGTCGATGCCATGGTCATGGCGGCCGACGACAGTGTCGATGACGAAACCCTGGCCGAAGTCGAGCGCAGTGCGTGCCCTACCTGCGGAAGCTGCTCGGGTATGTTCACCGCCAACTCTATGAACTGTCTCACCGAAGCATTGGGGTTGGCCTTGCCGGGTAACGGCACCGTCCTGGCGACCCACGCCGATCGTCGCCGTCTGTTCGAAAATGCCGGTCACCGTATTGTCGAACTCGCTAAACGTTTCTACGAAGGTGACGAGGCTCACCTGTTGCCCCGTGCGATTGGCAATAAGTCGGCGTTTAAAAACGCCATGACGCTCGACATTGCCATGGGCGGCTCGACCAACACCATTCTTCACCTGCTGGCCGCCGCCCAAGAAGCGGAAGTTGACTTCACCATGGCGGATATCGACCGTCTCTCTCGGGAAGTGCCGCAGCTGTGCAAGGTGGCCCCCAATACCCAGAAGTACCATATCGAAGACGTCCACCGTGCCGGTGGGATCATGGCCATTCTCGGTGAGCTGGACCGGGCAGGCGTACTCGATACCTCGGTGCCGACTGTCTATGGCGATAGCCTGAAGGCCGCGCTGGAAGAGTGGGATATCATGCGCTCGCCTAGCTCAGAAGTGGTTGAGTTCTTTAAGGCTGGCCCTGGCGGTGTACCGACTCAAACCGCTTTCTCCCAAAGCGCCCGCTGGCCAAGCCTGGATGGCGACCGCGCCACCGGCTGTATCCGTGATTTGGAGCACGCGTTCTCCCGTGAGGGCGGCCTGGCCGTGCTTTACGGCAATATCGCGCTGGATGGCTGCGTGGTGAAAACCGCAGGGGTTGATGACTCCATTTTGGTATTTGAAGGCAAAGCCCACGTGGTGGAGTCTCAAGACCAAGCGGTGGCCGATGTGTTAGATGGCAAAGTAAAAGAGGGCGATGTGGTCGTCATCCGCTACGAAGGCCCCAAAGGCGGCCCCGGCATGCAAGAGATGCTGTACCCGACCTCTTATCTGAAATCGAAAGGGTTGGGCAAGGCCTGTGCGCTGCTCACCGATGGTCGCTTCTCCGGTGGTACATCGGGCCTATCGATTGGTCATGTTTCTCCGGAAGCGGCAGCAGGGGGCGCGATTGGTTTGGTCGAGCAGGGCGACACCATCTTGATCGATATCCCCAACCGCTCCATCAACGTGCAACTCAGCGATGCCGAGCTGGCTAAACGCCGTGAAGCCATGGATGCCAAAGGCAAAGATGCCTGGAAGCCGGTCGAGCAGCGCCCGCGTAAGGTTACCCCTGCGCTCAAAGCCTATGCGCTACTCGCCACCTCCGCCGATAAAGGCGCGGTGCGCGACCTCTCTAAGCTAGATTAATCTCTCCATCAAACAGCCCGTCTCGTGCGGGCTGTTTTTTTGCCAACCTGAACCGTCACATCGACTAAGGATTGTAATGAAGGCGATCATCAACGTTGGCCTTGTTGGCTATGGTTTCGCAAGCAAGACGTTTCACGCCCCGCTGATTCAAGCGACCGCAGGGCTGGATTTAGTGGCTGTCTCTTCCAGTGATGCGGCCAAAGTGAAGGCGGACCTGCCTAACGTGGAAATAGAGAGCCAAGCGCTGGCGCTATGTAAGCGCCCAGACCTTGATCTCATTGTGATTCCCACGCCAAACGATACCCACTTCCCCTTAGCCAAAGCGGCGCTCGCGGCGGGTAAGCATGTGGTGGTGGATAAGCCCTTTACCGTTACGCTCTCAGAAGCAAAGCAGTTAAAAGCGCTGGCGTTGGATAAAGAGCGGATGATTTCGGTATTTCATAACCGCCGCTGGGATAGTGACTTCCTGACCATTCAAGCGCTCTTAAAGAAAGGCACGCTAGGGCGCATGACCGGCTTTGAGTCGCGCTTTGATCGCTTTCGCCCTGAAGTGCGTGACCGCTGGCGGGAAAAAGCCACCCCAGGGGGCGGTATTTGGTACGACCTAGGCCCGCACCTGCTAGATCAGGCCTGCGAGCTATTCGGCACGCCCAACGCCATTTTGCTAGAGCTAGGCGTACGCCGTGACGGCGCCAAAGCCGATGACGACTTCCTCGCCTTGCTGGAGTACGAGGGTTTCCGAGTGAGCTTGAGTGCCGGTACGCTGGTGGCAGAACCCACGCCGCGCTACCGCATCCATGGCACCAAAGGCAGCTATATCAAGTACGGCTTAGACCCGCAGGAAGATCGTTTGAAAGCCGGGGAAACGCCGTCTTCAGCCTGGGGAGAAGATAGCCCTGGAACGCTGACCCTGCGCGAGGGAGAGGGTGAAGACGCACCGCTTGTCCGTCACGACCACCCCACATTGCCCGGCGACTATCTCGCCTATTACCAAGGGGTAAGCGCGGCGATTCGTGATAAAGCGCCGCTTCCCGTGGATATCGATGACGCCTTGCGTTGCATGGCGCTCCTCGAAGCTGGCCTAGACAGCCACCGCCAACGCCGCTGGATCCCGTTAAAACACCACCTATAGCAACTCAGCAGTGGAACTTTGTAGGCGGTTACGCCGCTAATGACTGATGTGGGAGGCCAATTTTATTGGGCGATTTTCTGAGTCGGCTGAGAGCTTGAATCGTCGCGGGCTGAAGCCCCTCCCACAACATTGTCAAGGGCGTGTGCTAGAGCAAATCCATCCCGCCACGGCGCTTCTCTTCGCGCAGTTTATCCCGCGCAATATAGAGCGCGGCGATGGCGCGGGCTTCGTGGAAGTCTTCGCGCAAGAGTAGTGCAGGCAGTTCTTCAATAGCATGGGTTTCTACAATCAGCGGTTCGGGCTCGTCACCCGGTAAGCGTTTGGGGTAGAGGTCCGTTGCCATTAACACCTGCATGCGGTGGCGCATGTAGTTGGGCGCTAGCGAAAGCTCCACTAAGGGTTCCATGCGGTGCGCGCCGAAGCCGCACTCTTCCATCAGCTCGCGGTTGGCGGCGGTGACTATGTCTTCGCCGGGGTCGACCAAGCCTTTGGGAAGCGTCAGCACATAATCTTCGAACCCCGCAGCATACTCCCGAATGAGCAGCACATGGTCCGGGTCGGGCATGGCAATAATCATCACCGCACCGCGATCAGCCCCCGTCAAACGCTCAAACTGTCGCTCTTCCCCATTAGAGAAGCGCAAATCCAGTGACTCAATTTGAAATAGACGGCTTTGGGCGACGCGCTGGCGGCCTAAGATTTGCGGCTTGCGCGGATAGCCGGTTAGCGTATCGCCTGTTGTTGTGTCGTCGCGTGACATCATGCCTCCGTGGCTGCAAAAAACGGGTTACGCTACAATAGCACGCTTACTCTTTAAGACTGGAGCGGCAATGATTGATTGGCGCGAGATCGATACCGTCCTACTCGACATGGACGGCACGCTGCTAGACCTTCACTTCGACAGCCACTTTTGGCTTGAGCACCTGCCGCGGCGCTACGTAGAGCTGCACCAGCTAGACCAAGCCAGTCAGGATGCGCTCAAAGCACGCATTATGGGTGAGCAGGGCACACTGAACTGGTACAGCCTTGCCTACTGGAGCCGCGAGCTGAACGTGGATATCGTTGCCCTCAAGCGCGAAGTGCAGCACTTGATTGGGCTACGCAGCGATGCTTTGGACTTCCTGACATGGCTCAAGCAAGCTCACCCCCGAGTGGTACTTGCTACGAATGCCGACCGCGCAAGTCTCGCATTAAAACTCCCGCTCACGGGGTTGGAAAACTACCTAGACGCCATCATCTCATCAGAAGACGTGGGCGCTGCGAAAGAGGAGCAAGCCTTCTGGTTTGCACTGCAAGAACGCGAGCCATTCGACCCCGCCCGCACCCTGTTTATTGATGATAATGCCCGGGTGCTAGAGAGCGCTCGCGAATTTGGCATTAAGCATCTGTTAGGGATTAAACAGCCTGACAGCCAACGCCCAGAGAAAGAACTACAGGAATTTATTGCCCTTGACCGATTTGCCCGGCTGCTACCCGCAGAGTTGCCAGGGCAACGCTCACACATCTGAGTTCATAAACCTGGCCTCACATACATTAGGAGGGCGTGAATGAGTGACAGCGTTCGTTTGGATAAGTGGTTATGGGCAGCGCGGTTTTTTAAAACCCGTGCTCTGGCCAAAAAAGCCATTGAAGGCGGCAAAGTCCATTACGACGGAGCTCGTGTAAAAACCAGTAAGAACGTTGAGCTGGGTGCGCTGATCCGTGTGCCGCAAGGCTGGGATATCTTCGAGGTGGAAGTGACCGCGCTATCCGACCAGCGTCGAGGCGCACCGGAAGCGCGTAAGCTCTATGCGGAAACCGAAGATAGCGCTAAACGTCGTGCCAAAGAGGCCGAAGCGCGCCGCTTAACCAACGAAGCCATGCAGCACCCGCTTAAACGCCCTGATAAAAAACAGCGGCGCGATATCCAGCGCTTCCAGCGCCAGCAAGGGGAGTAAGCAGCCGCTTACCCTGCTGTGCTCTCCTATTACTTCTCCTCCTACTTCTCCTCCCATGGTCTTTTTATGTCTGATCAAATTCAACGCTTTTTGTTTGACCAAACTAACGTGCGTGGCGAGATCGTTACGCTCAGCACGGCTTACCACGAAGTGCTCGACCGCCACGCCTACCCACCCGCAGTTAACCAACTGCTGGGTGAGTTGCTAGCGGCGGTCGCCCTATTGACCGATACCGTTAAGCTGGATGGTACGCTCAGTATCGAAGTGCGCGGCCAGGGAGTGCTCGCCTTGTTAATGGCAGAGTCCAACCCCGGCGGCGAGCTGCGGGCCATTGCACGTATTGCCGAAGACGCCGCACTGCCCAGCGAACACGCTAGCTTCCGCGAGCTGGTAGGGGACGGCCAAATCGTGATTACCCTAGACCCTAAAGAGGGGCATCGCTATCAGGGCATTGTCGGGCTGGATCACGATACTCTGGGCGGCTGTCTGGAAGCCTACTTCGGCCAGTCGGAGCAGCTGCCCACGCGGCTTTGGCTAGCTGCTGACGGCGAACGGGCAGGAGGGCTACTTCTCCAGCGCTTACCGGATGCGTCGCAAAACCAGGATGTAGACGCCTGGGAGCGCAGCGTTCACCTAGCCGATACTATCAAGCAAGAAGAGCTGCTGGGCTTAGAGCAGCGAGAAGTGCTGTATCGCCTCTATCATGAAGAGACCGTGCGGGTCTTCGACCCCAAAGCGCTGCGCTTTGGATGCACCTGCTCGCGGGAGCGCATGCGTCATGCGCTCTACACCCTTGGCGAGGATGAACTTCGGGATATTTTGCGCGAACAGGGCGCGATTGACACCCAATGCCACTTTTGTCATACGAAATATCACTACACCGCAGCGGATATTGAAATTTTGTTGGAGGACCCAGGCGCGCCACCGCCGGTGATTCACTAATTGTGTAGTCGGCACCTGACGAGGGTGCGTTTGGGGCGGGCTGCTGCACCCCACGCACCGCACCGTTTGATGGCGAAAAGCCAAACAGATGTTTGAAAATATACTGCGCTGCAACACAAAATGTAGTGTCATTGTAGTAGTTTAACTACAAGATATTTGGTAAAAGCCCCCGTTTCCCGGGGGCTTTCTTTTTGCCATAATGCACCAAACTTCAGCGCACCTAGCCTGCTGTGACCGCTATAACAGGGGCTAGGATGATTTCTCAAGGCGTCGGCGACGCTCGGAAAATTAGAGACCCAGGAATCGACATGACCACGACTCAAGCCGCTCCCCAAGCCCACGTTAATCTCAGCAGCGCCGAACTGATCGAGCGCGCAGTGGCCCGTGGTGAAGGTCGCCTCGCGGCGAACGGAGCCCTGGTAGTCAACACCGGCGTACGCACCGGGCGTTCACCGAAAGACCGTTTTATCGTCGATGAGCCCTCCACCCGTGACAGCATTGATTGGGGCAGCGTTAACCGCCCCTTCGACGCTGAAAAATTCTCAGCTCTTTGGGCGCGGGTTGAAGATCACCTGAGTAACGGGGAACACTTCATTTCTGAGCTGCACGTGGGCAGCGACGCCACTCACTACCTGCCGGTACGCGTGACCACTGAAACCGCTTGGCAGAACCTGTTTGGTCGCACCATGTTTGTACGTCCTCAGGCCTACAACCAAGCCGCCAAAGAAGAGTGGACCATTCTTAACGCCGCAGGCTTCGAGTGTGACCCGAACCGCGACGGCACCAACTCCGATGGCTGCGTCATCATCAACTTTGCCGAGCGTAAAGTGCTGATCGCTGGCATGCGCTACGCCGGCGAAATGAAGAAAGCCATGTTCTCTGTGCAGAACTTCCTGCTGCCCGCTTCCGACGTGCTGCCGATGCACTGCTCGGCTAACGTGGGCGAAGATGGTGAAACCTGCCTGTTCTTCGGCCTCTCTGGCACCGGCAAAACCACGTTGTCTGCTGACCAAGCGCGCTTCCTGATTGGTGATGACGAACACGCTTGGGGCGACGGCATTGTCTTCAACATGGAAGGCGGCTGCTACGCCAAGTGCATCGACCTTTCTGAGAAGAACGAGCCGGTCATCTGGAATGCGATCAAGTTTGGCACCGTGCTGGAAAACGTCGTACTCGACGACCGTCGCGAGCCGGATTACGCCGACGACAGCCTGACTCAGAACTCTCGTGCTGCCTACCCGCTGGAGCACGTTGAGAAGCGCGTTGCAGAAAACCTGGCAGGCGAGCCGAATGCCATCGTCTTCCTGACCTGCGATATGTCGGGTGTTCTGCCGCCGGTCTCCGTGCTGTCCAAAGAAGCGGCGGCTTACCACTTCCTGTCAGGCTACACAGCGAAAGTCGGCTCCACTGAAATGGGCTCTTCCGAAGGCTTGGCGGCGACGTTCTCTACCTGTTTCGGCGCTCCGTTCTTCCCGCGTCCGGCGCGTGAATACGCTGATCTACTGATCAAGCGAGTGGCGAAGAAAGATGCCCAGGTTTACCTGGTCAACACTGGCTGGACCGGTGGCGCATACGGTGAAGGCGGTTCACGCTTCTCCATTCCGACCACTCGCGCCATCATCAGCGCGATTCAGTCTGGCATTCTGCGCGATGTAGAAACCAAGCACATTGAAGGCCTAAACCTGGAGGTGCCGGTAGCCGTGCCGGGCGTAGACTCCAGCCTGCTCGACCCTCGCGAGACCTGGGCAGACCGCGACGCTTATGACCGCCACCTGCAAGAGTTGGCCACCAAGTTCGTTGATAATTTCAAGAAATTTGAAGGCGTTAACGAAGCCATCATCAAAGCAGGCCCGCAGTTGACATAATTTTTACACCCAAGTGTAAGTTGTCGAACGTACGGACAACTAAGTAATCAGAAAGGGACAGTGCCACGGCACTGTCCCTTTTTCATCAATGTTGCGCGTGAAACCCCGTCCTTTTAGGGCGGGGAGGGATAGCGCGGCGGCGTCAGCCGCCCCTGTTCCCGCTCCTCCGTTTTAAGTTGGTTGCTATCTTCACACAAATAAGACTAAAGTGTGAACTATGACGAAACGCGCCTATAAATATCGGTTTTACCCAACCCCCGAACAGGCTGAGCTGCTGGCTCAGACTTTCGGCTGCGTGCGTTTTGTCTATAACTCGATACTACGCTGGCGTACCGATGCCTT